>CAYURV010000028.1:1771-10235 GCA_964447115.1 uncultured Candidatus Bathyarchaeia archaeon | reverse complement strand
TGTTTTGTTTGTCATATGTCTCATCGTCTATGTCTCCAGCGGCATGATGGATCTCAAGACTTGCGAGGAACACCTCCAGCGTGTTCAATTGACTCTCAAGGTCTTGCGCCCTCGCCTTCATCTTGTCAGTAAGCGTTTTGATGTGACTTTCCAAGTCCGTCATTGCCTCGGTGAGTTCCGCTTCTAGATAATCGTAAGTTGACCGAGATATCTTGTCAGATGCGAGCAAATTGTCTAAGGCCTGCTTCTTCTTCTTTGCCAGATCCAGCTCTCTAGTATCTAGTCCGAAAGAGTATTTCCACAAACTCAAATCAAACACCTTTCCCTAGATTCAAAAAATGTTAAAGATAACATTTGCCATCACGTACGTATATACAATGATATTAAGAAAGTCCTTTCCATCCCAAAATTTGGTGAAGTTATTTCAAAATTCTTTTCACAGGTCTAGAACCTTTCATATATATTTTTTAGGCTTTCCCAGATAATCACGTGGTTAGTTTAGATTCGAAAAGGCTGTTTCAGAACTTATCTAGGAAATAACTCTATGACCATAGGCTATTATTCATACAAGATAGAAAAATTTATATATGTTCATACATGAATAGATAATCGGTGAGATTATGTTAGAAACCATACATGCGGAGAAGAAGAGGTTAATTCGGCAGCTCCGCAGAAGGACCATAAGAAACTTCATGGACATCATAATCCTAGCAATGTTAAGAAGGACACCGATGAGCGGCTACGACGTGATCACCTCTATCTTCAATAGGTTCAACTTTCTACCAAGTTCAGGTTCTGTTTATTCACTATTGTACGCACTTGAGAGAGAAGGGCTTATAGAGGGAGGATGGAATGGAAGGAAAAGGGTTTACACGCTCACGCGGAAAGGTGAAGAGATCTCAGAAACAGCTCTGACACTTCACTTGAGGGTTGAAAGCTTGGTTGCAAATATGTTAATGGATGGCTTCACTTAGATTTTCTATTAAGACAGCTAACAGAACTCTGTTTGGACATTAACTATATAAACAACTTTAGGGCATTAATCAGAGATACCAAGAGGTGCACCTTATAATGGGAGAAGAAGTGCCCGCTGTAAAAGTTGTGGATATACATAAGGTATACCACCTCAAAGGTGAAGAAGTTCATGCTTTGCGCGGCATAGACTTAGAGATACCACACGGCGAGTATCTTTCTGTCATGGGTCCTTCAGGCTCTGGAAAGACCACCCTTTTCAACATGATCGGAGGAATAGACAGACCGACGAAGGGCGACATATTCATCGACGGGGTAGACCTTTCAAAGATGCCATCAAAAGCTATGGCTTGGCTGAGATGCCAAAAGATTGGCTACATATTTCAGACCTTCAATCTGATACCTGTCCTAACAGCCATGGAAAACGTCGCATTGCCAATGACTTTTTTGGGAGTGGACAAGGAAAGCAGGCATAAGAAAGCAGTTGACCTTTTGAACCTGGTGGGCCTGAGTGACAGGGTCGATCACAGGCCTACGGAGTTGAGTGGCGGTCAGCAGCAGCGTGTAGCCATTGCGAGGGCATTGGCAAACGACCCCGCGATTATTCTTGCTGACGAGCCTACGGGAAACCTTGACCTTAACACTGGCTTTGCCATTGTTCAGCTCTTGTATCGTCTGAAGGCTGAGCGTGGTACAACGATCATCTGTGCTACTCACGACTTGAAGATGATTGACATCAGCGACAGAGTGGTATTCCTTAGAGATGGAACCGTTGAAAACATAGAACAGAGACGTGGACTCGTCCTGACAGCTGAGGAGTTTGAGAAATAGGAAGGGTCAGTGGGATGTCTGAATTGTCTGAGAACATTCAATGCCCCTGCGGCAGGGTGATAGAAGACCCTGAAGAGTATAAAGTCTTGTACCTGAAGCACGAGCTAAAGGAGATCGATATTCTATGCCCAAATGATTCCTGTTATCTTAGAGAATTAGGATACCTTAAGTTTGACGTCAAAGAAGGCAAAGCCAAGTTCAAAGAGGCTTCCTTCTATCCCCCCTTCGTTACGTGGAACGCAGGTCGCCTAGGATTCGAAGACGTGGAGAAGGTACTTAAGTCGCACTTAAAGAAGATCGCGAAAAGAATTGACTGGAAAAGACTAAGCAAGCAGGAATAGCAGTCAGATTCTTTCTAATCGACACCCATTCTTATCAGTAGACTTAAGCGATCTTTTCTTGTAGATACGGGATGTGCACAAACATAAAGCTCGACTTTTTCTAGTCGGCCTCTCTAGTTAAAAGCGGCAATTTCTCTGGGAAGACTTATGCCTGAAGTGTTTTTGTTGTCTTTGATAGGTTCCAGGTCGCCATCTCGATCCTTGCTAAGTTACTTCGATAGACTCCATAGCCTTTGAGAAATATTGCAGAACACTCTTTCCCTTGTCTGTTATCTCGTAAGATTTGTGGTTACCTTCTGTCTTGACAGAGATTAAGCCTTGTGCAGCTAAGGAATCGAGAACCTCCATCAAGGGCTTCCATGAAAGATTAGTCCGGTACATTATCCTTGTAGGTTTGTATGTACCCTTCCTAACAGCCTTCAAGACATCGAGATATATCTCCAGTTTGGACCTTTTCGATGTCATTGCTTCTTCCTCACGCTCAAAAAGTAATGTAGAAAATATTAAAAGGTAGTGAAGTATCAATCTGAACGAAGGGTCTGACCGCGGGATATACACATAAAATCTCAATGACTTTGTAAAAGGTTCCATTGACAAGATTTCTAAGAGTTTGGGAAAAGATAAGCGGGAGAAAAATATGCTCAATCCAGATATGTTTTAGACCATTGTATGTCCAGTTCTTCGAGTTTCGTCTCGGTGGGAACCCCGTTCTCATCCCAGCCCATCATTTCATAGTATATATCTATCATTTTTCTGAATTTATCAACATCTACTCGAGTGTCTGAAAGAGGACCTGCTGTAGTGGGCTGAAAGAACCTTTTAGGCAGCCAGTCGTCTTCCTTTGTGAACCCTTCTCGTATGTTGAAGATCCTGGCCATTGTTGTGATCCTTTCGCCGACTTTCATGAGTTCCCAAGCTGTCGTGTTCCAGCCTGTGACAGCCCTTACGATTTCGGTCTTCTGATAGTAGTCCCACGGCAGGAAGCAGCACAATAGGAGGCAATTGTCTAAGACCCGCCAATCTACATGATATACGAAAGCCCTAACCTTTTTTGGTCCCACATCTTCTAGGGGAACGAGCTCCAAGACCCCGAGAGCGGACAAGAGTTCTGCAACTGACCCACCTGTAGCTAGTCCCATATCATGCAAGTTATGCTGGTGATCCGCACCCGTCGGCGAGACAGCATAGCCCAACCCTATAGCCCTCTTCAACCGAGGCTCATGCATCGGTACCTCCTGCCCCTTCACATGGATCGCAAAGTCTTCGGAGCCCCGTCCGATCTTGGCAGACGCCCTTTTCACACCCTCAGCCAAGAGGTCACCTATCCCTTGTCGGTGAGCGATCATCTTCACCATCTCTACCATAGCTTCAGAGTTGCCGAATCTAAGTTCAAGTCCATCAGTATCCTTGACGGTCAAAATCCCGTTCTCATAACACTCCATGGCAAAAGCTATTGCCACACCCGCTGAGATTGTATCCAGCGAGTTCCTGTTGCAAATTTCGTTTGCCTTAGTCACAGCTTTCAGGTCGTCTACGCCGCAGTTGGAGCCCAAGGCAGCCAGAGCTTCATACTCAGGTCCACCGTATTTTGGATCAACACTCCAAGGCTCCTCAAGCCTGACGACTTTCTTACACCTGACAGAACACGCATAGCATCCTTCCATGCCTATCCTTATGGTTTCCTTGATTGTCTTGGCGTCTAGGGCTTCTGGGTTTGGGAAGTTCCCGTCTCTGAAATTACGAGTTGGCAGGTTGCCGGAGGCCGCATATCCGTCAATATCTGACCCTGTTCCATATTTATGGGCCCATTCGATAACGTCGTTCATGTTTTTGTTCAGCCAACTTGTCAACTCCCTAAGTTTCTGAGGGTCGCTAACCTCCAGCGGTTTCTTGTGACCTCTCACCGCTATGGCTTTGAGGTTCTTTGACCCCATAACCGCGCCCATACCCGTCCGTCCAGCAGCATCTCGAAGGTCATTGATGACACAAGCATAACGGACCATCTTCTCACCCGCAGGACCTATTGTGGCAACGCGGACAAACCGATCGGCCAGCTCGTCACGTATCAGACTTTCGGTGTCACCTGTCTCTTTTCCCCAAAGGTGTTGGGCGTCCCTTAATTCGGCCTCTCCATCGTGCACCCAGAGGAACACTGGGTCTTTGGATCTGCCTGTGAAAATTATGGCATCAAAACCAGCATGTTTCAGTTCAGCCCCCCACAGCCCGCCAACCTCCGACTCACCAAAGCCGCCGGTCAAGGGGGACCTGGCCCCGACACTGTTTCTACCGTTTCCAGGTATAGAGGCGCCAGTTACTGGTCCAGCTGCGAAGATCAGTATATTTTTAGGACGTAGAGGGTCTATGCCGGGGTCAAGTTCCTTGAGTAAGTAGTATGCGACAAAGCCTTCTCCGCCGATGTATCTGCGGTAAAATACATCATCTGGCTGATCAACTTTGATTCGGCTTCTTGAAAGATCAACCCTCAGAATCCTCCCATTATAACCAAACGGCAATCGCCTCACCTTTCACCCACTAGCTTTCCTTTATCGGTCTAGCCCGTATAGTCTTGAGTAATATGGCTTACCCTAATCACAGATATGCAGTCTGTCCTTAAGATTTTTGGTCCCCTACAGGTTAATGGGTTCACAGATTTGGTAGAACAAGCGGAACGATAAAGACAGTCTAATAAATTTAAAAGAATTTGAAAGCGGTAGTTCTGAGACATTATCGAAAATCTTTAAAAGGCGATGGTTTATAAGAATGGTGTATCTGAGGGATAAATGATGAGTTCAAAGAAGAAGGCTCCAAAGCCAAAGCCAACGCCGAAGCAAAACACAGCAGCAATCAGTAAGGTAGGGACAATCAAGTTTCCCATCGGCGAAGCTTTCCTTTTCTCACTCGAAAGTATAAAGAAACGTTTCACAAGAGCCCTTATCACGGCGCTGTCTGTATTGCTGGGTATCGCCTTCATGGTCACGATACTATCAATGGGCATAATACTTTCCACTGCAGGTGAACAACCGCCTGAATCATATCAACTATGGATGGTCATAATCGCTCTACTCGTGTGCGGTGTCGGGATCGTCAATTCAATGTTGATGTCCGTCACCGAAAGGTACAAAGAGATTGGCACAATGAAATGTCTAGGAGCGACTGACACAAATGTTCTAGAAATATTCCTGATTGAAGCACTACTGCTTGGACTGTTAGGCGGTGTAATCGGAGCCTTTGCGGGATGGGTTGCCGCTGCCAGCATCTTTGGCATTCAGTTAGGCTTTGACAAGGTCTTTCCTGCAACGACACTCGCCCCGATCATGGTCAGCTACCTAACAATCATAGGAGAAGCCATAGGAGTGGCGGCACTTTTGAGTGTTGCTGCTGCGGCTTATCCTGCGTTCTATGCGGCAAGGCTCAACCCGGCGGAAGCGCTCAGATACGAAGTCTAAGGGTTCGAGAAAAACTGGAAAAGAAAGTCAGCTATATCTCCAGCTCTCTATACTTCTGGTTTGAAAATATTATCTGACCTTGGATCTTCAGGTTTGGGTTCGTCTACTCCGCTGCTCTTACGTAGACTTCTGCTCTTGTCTCGTAGCGGTCGACAAGTCCGTCACGGAGATAGACAATCCTGTCGCTGACGTCGATCATCTTCAAGTCGTGAGTAGCAGCGATAATAGTCACGCCTTTCTCCTTGTTCATCTCCCTAAGCAAGGTGATAATCTCCAGCCCAGTATGCAGGTCCAAGTTTCCCGTTGGTTCATCGGCAAGCACAATAACTGGGTTGTTCGCTAGCGCTCTGGCAATGGCTACACGTTGCTGCTGACCGCCACTCAACTCTGCTGGTTTGTGGTTGAGCCTTTCGCCAAGGCCGACAGACTCGAGTATCTCCCTTCCTCTTCTGGTCCGTTCGTCTCTGTCCACGCCGGCGAAGATCATCGGAAGCGTAACGTTCTCTATAGCCGTGAGAACTGGTATCAGGTTGAAAGTCTGGAAGATGTAGCCAATCTTTCGGCATCTAAGCCAAGCGAGCTCGTAGGCGTCTAGCTTGGCGATGTCAACGCCGTCGATGAAGACCCTTCCACGGGTTGGTCTGTCTATTCCTCCGACCATGTTGAAAAGGGTGGTCTTTCCAGAGCCTGAAGGACCCATGATAGAAATATATTCGCCCCGTTTGATTCGAAGATTGACGCCGTCAAGGGCTTTAACCGTCACAGGGCCCATCTGGTAGTACTTGGCTAGATCTTCGGTCTCAACCACGTACTCGAAGCTGATAGGCTATTCCTCCGTCTTGACAGTATTACCGAGAAACTATCTTATAAAACTACTCCTTGAAACTCTTGGTCAACGAAACCTCCTCAACAAGGACCTTTGTAAGTGTTGAACCGCATTCTAGTAGGCCGTCAAGGCAGATGATCTCTTCAAGTTCAGGTTGGAGGTCTCTAAACTGATTTCGAAATTATTGCATACGGATTTCCCACTTCGCGGAAAGTCTTTAATAGGTCTTCGAGCACTCAAAGTTTCTAATCCCTGAATGGATGTGATTGAAGTTGAATAGAGTTAGGGTCGGCATTGTTGGGGCTGGAGGAATTTTTGTAGCCGCTCATCTTCCAGCTTACCCTGACACTAAAGAAGCGCAGCTGGTATGCCTATGTGATGTGTCAAACGAAGTTTTAAAGAACTCTGAAAGGAGGACAAGGAAAGCTTACCTTGACAAGGCTCAGCAGGCTGACGAAAAAGGTGAAGCTGAAGTATCTGAAAGGCTCAAAGAAGATGTACAGAACCTCAGAACATATTCTGATGCAACCCAAATGTTGGCTAAGGAAGACCTTGACTTGGTTGACATTTGTACTCCCACGAAGTTTCACGGTCCCGTCGCCATTGAGGCTTTGAAACAAGGGGTCAATGTCATGGCCGAGAAGCCGATGGCCAGAACCTATGTGGAATGCTTGGATGTAGTTGAGGCTGTTGAGGACAGCAAGAAACTCTATCAACACAATGAGAACTGGCTTTACGATCCTCTCTGGTACAACGCCAAAAAACTTATCGAGAGTGGAGCAATTGGGGAGCTTCAACTGGTCTTTCTCGCGACGGCTCACGGCGGACCTGAGTGGGCGTCATGGTTCTGGAACCCGGATGTTGCTGGTGGAGGTGCGCTTCTTGACAACGGGGTTCATGCGATTGCTGCCTCGTGGTTCCTGAGCGGATTCGACAAGGAACCAACGGTGGTGAAGGCTGCCGAACCCTATGGCATCTGCATAAGAATGAAGACCCGAATCTTGCAGGGAATGTTCAAACCCTTTGAGGTTGAGGACGATGCACATGTTTTGATCCGGTTTGAGGACGACGACGGAAAATGGTCAACAGCACATGTTGAGGGCTCTTGGTCTCACAGAGACTCGTTAGACACAACGATGATCGGTACAAACGGCACAATGAGACCCGTGCATAAGGAGGAGGGCACTATCCTGGAGATAACCGACGTTCATGGCGGGAAAAGAGAATTAAACCTAGGCAAGTTCTCGTGGACCCAAAGCTTCGGAGGAGAGATAAGGAACATGTGTAACTGCGTCCTGAACAAGGTCAGGCCCATATGTGACGAGAAGATAGGCGCAGAAACCACGGCCATCGTCCAGTCTGCCTATCTATCTCAGAAAAAAGAAAAGAAGCCAGTCACCCTTAATGAATTCAAGAGGTATGCGCTGAAAATCCGAGACAAGGAAGGAAAGAATGCCTCAGAAATCCTGCTGAGGGAACTGCTGAAAGGCATAAGAAAAGTCTGATCCGTTACTAGTCAAATATTGAACTTATTACCGAAGATTCTGGGTCCCGGCTTCCAGCGATGGTCAGAGAAGTCGATGAATAGTTCTATATGCCCAAAATTTCTGAGGCCCAGCTCATAGAGGAACCTTATCGCTCTAATGTTTTTGTGCTACAAGTTTTATTTTTAGAAACTTTACTCTCATTTCATACGCTTCAGAAACAATTGCATCTACTGGTCGCATGCCTATTCTCTTGCCTCTGTAATCCTTGCTAATGATGAGGGGGCTCTGTCTCGGACTCATCATTAGTGCGATGAGGCCGATCAGCCATCATTTTGGAGCCTAAAATGGTTTCTAAGGAAAATGGGGGGTTGAGGAAGACTGCTGCAGCTCTTTATTTCCCGGCAAGCTTCACTTGGCTTATCTTGATTGATGGGAAGAAATAACCCTTCCCTATGGTTCGGCCTTCTTTCGATATTAGCTCGATGTTTTTGTATAGCTCGAGTATGTGGCCGCCTGTCATCAGGTTCTTGACCGGATGTTTCTTCTCGCCGTCTTCGACTA
>CAYURV010000028.1:0-1671 GCA_964447115.1 uncultured Candidatus Bathyarchaeia archaeon | reverse complement strand
TGGCCGCCTGTCATCAGGTTCTTGACCGGATGTTTCTTCTCGCCGTCTTCGACTAGGAAACCTTCATCAATCGTGGATGAGAACTCTCCCGAGACCATGTTCGGCGAGAAACCTGCGCCTGTAGCCAGTATCCCCTTCTTCGTCTCAGCAATCATCTCGTCTAAGGAGCTATCTCCCGGTTTAACCCTCACATTGGATGGGCCAGCGCCTACATATCCGCCGTATCCTCCCCTTACCGCGTGGCCAGTTGTCTCAACCCCAGCTATCCCAGCCGAGTAGGAGTTATGTAGAAATGTCAGAACCTTGCCCTTGCTCACCACCTTGGTCTGTCTTCTGGACACGCCTTCGCCATCGTAGGCATTGCTCGAGATCGCACCTGGAATGGTTCCGTCATCATCGATCTCAAGCATCTCTGGAGCAACCTGCTTCCCAAGGCAGCCCGATGCAAAGGTTCTTCCCTTTACTGCTGACTCGCCTGATATGGCTTCCAGCAAGCCGAAGATCACCGACGCTGTTGACTCAGGAGAGAGAATGATGGGCAACATGCCGCTTTCAACCTTCCTTGAACCAAACTGCTCTAAGGCTTTCTCGGCGGCTTTCCGTCCTATTTTGTCAAAATCGACTTCTGCTAGGGAAATTGATTCCTCGAATTCAGAGGAGCTCCCGATATCATCGTCCTTTTTGTAAGTAGGTCCTATGAATGCTGAGACGAACGTCTTCTCTGTTGAGAAAGAGACACCCGTAGACGTCATCAAGCAACCCCTTACGTAAGTTGCACTGAAATCACCCACATACATTGCTCCTAGACAAACGTTCGCCGCGCCATCTAACATCCTCTTAGCCAGCTCTCCAGCTTCCTCCAATGATAAGTCCATTACTTTGCGGTCACGGAGGCCACGGACTTCGGGTGCCTTAGAGGGACCCGGTATCCCTTTAAAATAAGGGTCCGGTTGGGCTGCCCTTGTAAAGCTGACCGCTCGGTCGACTGTTGTTCTCACATCTCTTGGCTTCAGGCTTTGGGAAAAGGCGACTCCCAACCCTTTGCTCTTGTAGGCTCTCACGCCTATCCCAAGGTCAGTGCGAGAATTAGCTTCCTTGATCCCTTTGCCTAGGATGCCAATGTTTAACGAGCGTGAGTAGGCAGCGTAAACATCGAAGACGTCTACATCCAACTTTGAGAGAAGTTTGACCGCCTTCTCGACTGACATAACAATATCGATCTTTTCCATGTCTCTCACCTCCTACCTCCCACGACTATGCCGTCAATTCTCATGTGGGGCGCACCTGCGTCTACGTACATGCCTTGGCCAGCCTTGCCGCACATGCCTGGCATCCTGATGCTTAGATCTTTGCCCACGGCTGTGACACTTTTGAGAGCGTCAAGTACCAAACCATTGATGGCGACGTCTCTGAGATGATCTGTCAGTTCGCCTTTCTCGATCATCCAGGCTTCTTCAACCTTGCAAGTGAACTGTCCCTTCTGTGTCTCCACGTAGCCATACTGGGAACCTGAGAGGCATACTCCTAGGTCTATGTCTTCCAGAATCTCTTCGAAGGTCATATCCCCGGCTCCAAAATAAGTGTTGGACATACGTACGACAGGCGGGTTGTGATGGGACTGAGCCCGAGCACTGCCCTGCGGTTCGCCGCCTAGCTTCGCAGCTGATTCCA
>CAYURV010000027.1:7537-10238 GCA_964447115.1 uncultured Candidatus Bathyarchaeia archaeon | reverse complement strand
TCAATGACGCCCAGTATTCCCCTTCCCCGCTCTGTCTCCGCAACAACGACTTCAAGGGGATTCGCTGAGGCGGCATAGATTGTGCAGACTTCCGGAACTCTCTTCAGGGCATTGAGGACATTGATTGGGTAAGCGTCGCGGAGGAAGACGAGGAAAGAGTGGCCGCAACCTAGTTTGAGCATGTTTATCGCTGCTGCCTTCTTGAGCTCCTCGTCTGTACCATCGACGCGGACTAGACATTCCCCGCTACTTTCACAGAATGCAAGTCCGAACTTGATTCCCGGGACCGAGTTCACCATGGCTTCATATACGTCTTCTACGGTTTTTATGAAATGAGCCATGCCGACGATTGTGTTGGTGTCCTTTGGCGCATCTATCTTGACCGACTTTATGTCCATTCTCTCTTCTCCTGCGAGTTTAGGCAACTACCATAGACTAACCGCTCAACATGACTGTAGACTCATATAGGTTATTTTCTTTTCTGTTATGATGATGTAAGAAAGAGATCGAGAGGACAGGATCAGAGAACCCGAAGTTCAGACCTCTTGCTGTTCCTTTAGACGGGTTTTCGCGTTCTTCCATTGGTCTCGTAGAACCTCTAGCGTTCCAGAAAGCCCGGCGTGGATCGAGTAGAAGATGTAGCAAAGGTACAGGCATTTCGTGCACTGGCTGTATTCCTTTCTTAGTTGACTAAATTCAGCTCCTTTCCATACCTTGGGCAGATCAAAGACGGACGTAACTGGCTCTCGGCTGTGGCACCCAGCTACTCTTCCCAGATGGTCAACTATCATAAAGCTATCGAGGGCCTTGCATTTCCATGTCCTCTGACCAGTCAAGGCGATTTGCCTTAGGGCTTCTAGAGTTTTGCTTGTGATGTAGATGTACCTGCTCTCTTCCTTCATATCGAGGAGGGTGTCAAGGACTCCTACCATCGCTTCCTTGTCCTTTATCTCGTATTCATCATTCCTCTTACCAATGGAGAACATTCCGCCCTTGAACGGATAGTCATACCAGTAGAGACAGTACCAAACGGGTATTCCTTGACCGATGAAATATTTCGTGAATTCGACTATCTCATAAAGGTTGGCCTGGGAAATGGTCGGTGAGACACCTACGTGTATCCCCTCTTGGCTTAATCTGTCTATTGAGGTCATCGCTTTCTTCCACGCACCAGGAACTCCCTTAAGATAATCGTTCTTGTTCTCGTCAAGCGTGTCTAGGGATATGGCTACGAAGTCAACGTTACGCAAGGCATCTATCTTCTCACTCGCCATGCTACCATTGTCATAGACAGTGGTCACAAAATGCTTGGATGCATAGTCCAAGATTTCGCCAATGTCCTCCCGAAGCAAGGGATTTCCACCAGAGAAGACAATCTCCAATATGCCAAGGTCACTTAGGACATCCAGCCCACGCTTAATTTCTCCTGTCGAGAGTTCAGCCGAATCCTGGTCGACCCAAACACTGCAGCCTCTGCAACGATAATTGCATCTTCTGGTAATCATCCACTGCGCATGGTATGTTCTAGGGGATTTCAATGAGCGACTTAGAATGCTCAGAACCTTTGAAGAGAGCATCATGCGCGGTGCCTCAACGACTAATGATTCGGCTTCAATGTCACATAAATTTTTCTATGTTCCCGCTTTTCAGATCTCTAGTAACTTTAGGGGCTTCACTGCTTTCCCGCACCTCAAAGTTCTTCTGATGTTCATAGACTAAGATGGCGATCGCTTCCCCAGTATCATTCAGTCAATCCGTAAATCTCGCCCAAGCAGTACGCCAAAAATCTGAGAATGTCAACAATCGGGTAAGTCACCACAATGAGAGAACTGCTGCCTTTTATCGCCTTATTTGCATAAAAAAGTTCTAAAAGCAAAAAGGGGCCGAGCGTGAGCAGAAGAAGGGGAACTATGAAAAACCAGTTGACAGTAATTGTAAGATAGATTAGACAGGTGGTGATAGAAAGCCAGATTAGAAAAGACGTTAACGTCGCCAGATTGTATCTTGCGATACGATCTTTCATCTTCTTCTTTCTGAACAGAAGACTCCCGCCTCTTCCATAATTGAAGGTTTGCCTTAGAAGCCTAGGTACTGCACCTCTATGTTGATGTCTGACTGTTGTTTCTGGATCCAACACCATCTTATAACCAACTCTGCACACTCGCTCCACAAGTTCGTCCTCGTCGAAACCGTACCAAATGTCCTCGTCAAATCCGCCCACTTCATCGAAAACGACTCTTCTAAATGCCATGTTGCAGCCAGCGGGATAGCGGAGAGGAAGTTCGACATTGTCGAGGACTTCACGTTTCTTGAATATCCTTAGCACCGGCATAATGCTTTCGTCAGAGTATCTAGAGAGGAAGGTTTCTTCGTATCTTAAAGCGTTCCCTCCAGCACATCCAACCTTGATATCTTCGAAGTTGCTCACCATTTTCTTGACCCAGTCTTCTGGAACGATGCAGTCAGAATCCGTGAAGAGTACTATCTCGCCTCGACTATTTCTGAGACCCGTGTTTCTTGCTACATTTAGCCCTCTTCTCGGCTCCAAAACCAACTTTACAGGATATGTTTCAATAATTTCCCTTGTTTTGTCAGTTGAGCCTCCATCGACCAATATTACCTCGATCCTCTCTTTGTCGTAGTCGACTTTGACCAAGGAGTCTAAGAGGCTCTTTATGGTTGATTCTGCGTTCAGAACCGG
>CAYURV010000027.1:5638-7437 GCA_964447115.1 uncultured Candidatus Bathyarchaeia archaeon | reverse complement strand
AGTTGCCTCCCGTTATCGTCATCAAGGAATACAGCCTCTAGGCTTTTGTCAGGCACCTGATCTGGGTCTGGAATCACAGAAAGATTCGCGCTCAAATGGTAGCTCTTCCGGTCCCTATCAAAGAATGCCATACTATATTTGACTATCTCGCGGAACAAGGCTGGGTCATGTCTGACCACGACTCTGAGAGCCTCCAGATAGCTCGTTCCTGCGGTCTTCAGGTGAATCATGTTTGACGCCAGTCTGCCGATGATTGGGAAGATAGAGAACTTGTCGCTACCAGAGTGTATGCTGAGTTTATACGGACCACAAGTCTGTGCGATTGAGACATGCCTCGCAAAGGATTCTTTGAACTGCCCTAGGTCCCCGATGAAGTCGATCCCTTTCTCAAATCTTCCAGCAAACCTTAGGGCAAGACCGCTGATTCTAACGCCGAGCCTCTTCAACTCGGAAGCTATAAGAACGTGTTCCAAAGGGGATGTAGGCGTCTCGGTCTCATCAACAGACATTTCGAAGTCGAATTTCCTCCTGCCGAAAAGCTTCAGTAGATGACGGTGCATTTTGGCAGTGTAAGCGATGGCCTCAGAATACTTGACGGCAGCCCGTGTTAGCGCTTCTATATTGATTTCAGTCATCTTGACTTCCCGGGAAGGGACGATGCCCAAATTGCTCTCCAAGGCTTCCAGATAATAATCTCTTTCGCATTTAAGCTCCTTCCAAGGCAGTTGCTCGAACTTCTCCTTCAACTCTTTATGGTCATAACCATCTGCCTCGCCGTCTACAAAATCTGAGGGATCAATAGTGTACATTGTGAAGCCAGCCTCAAAGGCGGCGTCCAACTCCCCAATTGTCTTGAGATGGTCAGCGTCCGCCGCAAAACCTCCTCTATAGCCTTCCTGAAAGACTGCCCATGAAACATCATCTAGAACTTCTTTTGGGGACCTTGACGTTCGAGTCATCTCGCGGGATGATTGCTGCGCCAAAACAGGAATGATGTTTAGCCCCCTCAATGCTCTTATGTGTCCAGGGGTAGCTAACCCAAAACGGTCGCCTGTTCCAATTGCGGGAGCCAACCCTATAACCCTTGGACTGGCAAAGTGTAAGAGTTTTCGCAACGCAACAGCATTAAGATGGTTACAGAGACATACCGTATACTTGATGGCTTCCGCCTCAAACTCGAACTCCCCTTCTTCCTCTGAAATGAAACTGCCAGGTGGATTCAACTCAGACTTGTGACCGATGATGACAAGTTTGCATTCTAGATCTTCACGGATAAGGAAAAGGATATGGTTGTCCTTCCTCACTACTGAGGACTCATAGATTCTGACCTTGCGGCTTCGTTGACGGATATCCCCGAATCTTCTAACCACACCTAGCATCATACCTCGATCCATTCCACGCTCTCTTGGATTACTACTCTTCTGCTAATGCATAAAAAGGCTTCATCGGATAGCCAAGAACCCTTAAAAAATCGTTAAATATCTGCCTCTGGATAATTAAAACAAAGCTATCTGTGCATAGTTGCCCTGTCAAGGTTGAGCGCGGCAAATGAGCAAGTTTAATAAGTACACTGATTTTACCGAAGAATATCAAGTCCCTGATTCGATGCAGGCTCTTGTTCTCTCCGGTGCCGGGGAAGAGAATCTAAAGCTTAGAACCGTGGAGGTCCCTGGATGCGGTGATCGTCAATTGCTTGCAAGGGTTGATGCCGTGATCGCCTGTGCGTCGGACAATAAACTTATTGATCAAGGCTCAGGACATCCGCTAATGTACGGATGGGATATCTCAAAGTACCCGAT
>CAYURV010000027.1:3695-5538 GCA_964447115.1 uncultured Candidatus Bathyarchaeia archaeon | reverse complement strand
AGCCCGACTTCTCCTCGTAGAGCCGGGATTGGGCCTAGAAAGGGCGGAGTAACATTAGTGATAGGCGCCGGACCGATGGGTCTCATGCATATAGAGGTCGCAATGAGTTTTCGACCAAGAAAGATCGTAGTTTCAGAGATTCTGACACACAGACGCGAGAGAGTAGAAGAACTTTTCCAGGAAAAAACGAAGCGTTTAGGGATCTCGCTTGTTCTGACAAGTCCCGATAAGCTTCGAGAAGTGGTAGAAAGAGAAACCGATGGAAGGGGCGTAGACGACGCGATCGTTGCATTGGGCATCGCAAAGGTTCAAGAGGAATCTCTAGGATACCTTGCTCCTGGAGGAGTTGCTAACTTTTTTGGAGGAACTCCCTTTCAGGACAGGATGATCCGGGTTGATACCCATCGAATCCACTATGATGGGGTCATGGCTGTAGGTTCCAGTGGAAGCGATCCTTCCGATGTTGCGAGAGCACTCGATAAGATTGCCGAGGGACTGGTCGACCCGGCTAACTATGTGGTGAAATGTGGAGGGCTTGACGCAGCGGTTTCTCTCATTCGGGCAGTCAGGCATACGGAGATCGATGGTAAGGGCGTAATCTATCCACATACTAGAAGCATACTGTTTGATGCTGAGAATTGGAATTTAGAGAAAGAGAGGCAATTCCTGAAAGAGAACATAGTTGGCTATTGAGTCTTCCTAGGTTTGGGAGCTTCTATGAAGAAGATAGTTGTCTTTGGAGCTGGAAACATAGGGCGATCCCTCATCGGTCAACTCTTTTCACGCGCAGCGTATGAGGTCGTCTTTGTTGACATTGTTGACGAGATTGTCAGCTTGTTGAACACCAAGAGAAGATATAGGATCGAAGTTAAAGACTGTCAACCTCAGACTATATGGGTCGAGAACGTCCGAGCGGTTCACAGTAGAGACACAGATAAAGTAGCTTATGAGATAGCAACTGCTGACATTATGGCAACAGCCGTGGGTGCAAACAACCTTGACCGCGTCTATTCTAATATATCTAAGGGCTTAGTGAAGAGGTTTGAAACGAAAAGAGGTGCAATAGACATCTTGATATGTGAGAATGTCAGAGACTCCGCAAGACTTTTCAGAGAAGGCCTATTGAGGCATTTGTCAAAGGGCTATCCGTTAGACTCTATGGTTGGGCTTGTTGAGACAAGCATCGGCAAGATGGTCCCTATGATGACCGAGAAACAGAAAAGAGAAGACCCCCTGCTGATTTTCACAGAAGCTTACAATAAAATAATAATGGACATGAAGGGGTTTAGGAACCCAATCCCAGAAGTTGAGGGGTTGGAACCCAGAGAGAATATGAACGCCTACTCGGAACTCAAGCTCTTCATCCATAACATGGGCCACGCTGCAACTGCCTACTTGGGTTACATCACTGATGCCAAGATGAAGTACATCTGGGAGGCTATAGGCAACGAGCACATACGAACAGCTGTTGAGGGTGCCATGTGGGAGGCTGGCAGAGCCTTAATCCTCGAGTACCCAAGGGAATTCAATGAAGAAAATATGAAGGAACATATTAACGACCTGATACGAAGATTCGGCAATAAAGCTCTTGGAGACACTATATATCGAGTTGGCAGGGATGTCCCGCGTAAACTATCAAGAAATGACAGGCTAATCGGAGCGCTATTGCTAGAGAAGAAAAGATCGGTGCCAGCGCCAATCACAACTATGAGCGTTGCTGCTGCTATGCTCTTTCGTGGAAAGGACGAGGAAGGAAAGCTCTATCCGAAGGACAAGGTTTTTGCCGAAGAAATCTATCCAGAAGGGATTGACTACATCCTTAAGAGAGTTTGTGGTCTCGACT
>CAYURV010000027.1:0-3595 GCA_964447115.1 uncultured Candidatus Bathyarchaeia archaeon | reverse complement strand
CAAGGACAGAACTCAAACCTGAAGGCAAGAGCGTTCTTATTGTCGACGACAATCCGGATATCCTCGAGAGCTTCAAGTTCATCCTTGAATCGGAGGGTTATAGTGTAGACACAGCCAGGACCAGTCAAGAAGCTGTTGAAAAGTCTGAGAATCGGTTCTTCAATGTAGCACTCTTAGACATCAAACTGCCAGACATGGAAGGCACGGAATTGATCAAAATACTGAGGCCTAAGATGGCCAGAATAATAATGACAGGTTACCCCTCTTCGGACAATGCTGTTAAGTCTCTAGATCTAGGGGCTGACGCATATCTCAGGAAGCCAATTGACCCCCATAACCTTGCACAGGTCGTAGAAGGAAAACTGAAGGGTCAACAAGTTTGGGAGTCTTTAGACTCAATCATGAACAGCGCCCTTTCATTACTAGAAAAATAGGAGAATTCACTAAAAAAGTAAATTGAAGATGAGAGAAGAAAGATGAGCGAAAGCTGGAAAACTCCTTTTGTAACAGGCTTCTTCGCTTGTCTTCTTACTTGGAGCTCTCTATGGGCTTTATGGGATTTGGCCCGGCACCAAGTGGAACTTAGGACAGGGTACTATGACTTGCCCTTTGGCTATAGAGTTCCTTGGTGGTGGGCTGGGGATCTCTTTATGCTCTGTGGATTCATAGGTATGCTACTATTCTTGGTGGCAATCCAAAATGTGAGGGAGCCGAAGCTCATAAGGAAGGATAAATCGGTTTTTGGCAGGTCTGTAGCTTAGTACAGGCTTGTGAAGGCTCTGCTAGTTACAAAGGGAGCTGATCGTGCCACTACGGTTATATTTTGAATAGGCTTCGAGCAGTTATGCCAACTAGTTCTAACTCGATTTGACAGCTTGACTATTCTTTTGTTAGTGTCATCAAGAAGAACATGGTCAAAGATCTCGCAGTTTACCGCTATCTATCGTGCCTGAAGCTGAGGAAGTCAGCTTTGTCCAAGTGAGTCAGGCAAGGTAGGCTTATCGTGTATGAAGTTAGCTGAGGAGTCTGACGACTGCTTTCGAGAATCTACGATGCTATTAGCATGGGAGCTGAAACAGAGCTTCTTCTCAGCCTGTATGTCTAGGAAGCCTATGAAGATTGATTGTTGGAAAGGAGACTGAGCCTTCTTGCCCCCAATAGAGAAAAAAGCTTGAGCTAACACTTCGGCCGTTTTAGATAAGGGCATTGCCTATTAGGAAAGGTGAGCGTGACTAGACCACAGGCAATTCTGGACTTCGGCTCTAATCTTCTTTTCTTTCGACGATTATCTTACACCGCGTAGCCATTGCCGCTATTACGCCGAGTGCAGCCATCCACGGTACTAGCAAGGCTCCTATGAACCCGACCGTCGCGGGCATCTCAAGCATCGTCTCCCCCCGCTCGTTTTTGACGATGATCTTTGTCACGTTCCCTTCATGAATTAGCTCTCTGACTTTCTTGACCAAGTCATCAGACGAAACTGAGTACACCTCTTTTGAGATCCTCTTAGACGGCGCACCGCAATATGGACAGTAGTTCATTTCTCCGGTTATTTCTTTGCCACATTTCTCGCAGTTCATCTTCATACAGCTTCCATTGAGCAACTGAGTGGAAACCTTACGGCAAGTCGGTATAAGAACGTTTTGCTCAAATCCTACTTGCCTGTCTTCAACTCTTTTCTGAACCTTATCCCATCAACCCCAAAGCCATAGTAGTCTTTAAGCGTCTCCAACGGTTTGTACCCATGCTTGAAATAGAGATTCCTCGCGGCAACGTTGTCGACGCGGACTTCAAGATAGCAGGCCTTGATGTTTTTCTCCATCATGATTCCCTCCAAGAAGATGAGAAGGCTTGATCCTACGCCAATTCTTCTACAATCTTGCTTGACATCAATCGTGTATATGTGAGCCGCGGGCTTACTTTGATGATAGTCAAACGATGCTGCTATGAAGCCGGCAGGCCGCTCGTCTAGGAAAGCTATCAGCGTTATGAAGTCAGACGACCTAAGAAAGTACTCAAGCAGCCTCCTCGAGAAGGCATCATGCGCAAAACATTCAAGCTCAATCCTATGAATCTCGTCTAGGTCTCTTAGTGTGGCTTGGCGGATGCTAATAGACAAGCGAAACCCTCGGAAACTTAGCTAATAGCCAGACCTAGCCTTTTTCCCTTTCTATCTACCAACCTCAATGAAGTTTAAGAAGACGCATCTTTGCCTTAGTCTTTCTTGAATATATTTCCACGATGCGTCTCACAACGTTCGCATCTGAGCCAAGGTACAAAAGGTGGCTTCCACAGTTTTCCTTGCAGTCCGAAGCGCCGAACCTTGGAACTGGAAGCTTGGCCTGAAGCTTCTCTCTCAAATGATTATTGATATCGCATTCCATCCGCTTGTCAGTATCTGCAGTAATGACTGCCACCACTATCACATTATTTTCGGAGAGAAGATAGTCTATGTGCCACCTCTTCCTTTTGCCTTTTGTAAGGTGTCTACAGATCCGTCTTCCAAGGTTCGATGCACCACTTCCAAAGGCTGATCCCGTATAGGTGTAATACCCCTCGCAAAACCTTTGCATTCCCAAACCCCCAACCATCACATCTAACTCGACCGGTATAAAGATCACGAGAGTGTAAGTCCCCTTAGCTTTCAAGCTTCCCAAATCTTCTAGATCGGACTTCCCCTTTCCGCAATCTAACATCGCCCCTCACCTACTTAGCTTCAGCAGTTCCGCAACAGTCGCAATACGGCGTAGATTTGTTTTCAAAGTACGACGCACAAAATGTATAATACGTAGATGAATTAAATGAATACTCTGGACAGTAGAATGATGAGTATAAAGAAGAAGCTTTCGTTAAAACTCGCCACCTTTACAACACTTTCTGCCTTTCTAATTCTCTTCTCTCCAATCTCTTCCGTTGTCGGAGCAAATTTAGAATTCTATGCATTTACAAATCTCGGCTGTGAACCATGTGTGGAGAAGTTACAGCCCCTGTTAAATTTGTATGGGCAAAGCGTCACCACCTATGATATACGGGAGAGCAACAATTCGCAGCTGTTCAGTAAAATTGTTAGTCTGGTCGGTTCGTATACAGCAACGCCGCTCGTTGTCGTCTTCAAGGATGATACATTTACTGCTGTAGTATTCGGGGTTCATTCGCAGAAAGAATGGGAAGAGATCGTAAAGGCGGGATATGACGGTGTCCCTGTTTACTCAAACCTATATAATATCACGGATGGTACACTACTTTTGCCTGATAAAATTCTGACAGACCAGAACGTGACAGAGTCTATCACGAGACTCTTTGCCAAAGAAAAGCCGGGAGATCATATAGATGGTCCTAGAAACCTTTACAGCCTTTTCCCCCTTGTTGTTATGGCTGCCTTGGTCGATGCAGTGAACCCTTGCGAATTCTATGTTCTAACAGTCTTCTTATCGCTTGTCTTCTTTCGCGTTGGGAGGGAGACTATTCTCAAGGCAGGGTTGGCATACGCGATCGCCATCTTTGCATCTTACTATCTACTTGGTATCGGCATTCTGAGATTGATAGGTTATGCGTGGCAGGTTAGGTTTGTTGTTGTTGCGACGTTTGGCTTTTT
>CAYURV010000026.1:3410-10472 GCA_964447115.1 uncultured Candidatus Bathyarchaeia archaeon | reverse complement strand
ACGTTCGCCGCCTTCAAAAGGATAGAGACGTAATCCTCAGGGCTCCTACTACAACACAGGAATAACATATTTGACGACTAATATTTGAACCTATAAGGAGTATGTCGGGAAGAATTCTTTGCTTCCCGGAATGTACAGCGACTCTGAATATGCTTCAGAAAACATGGGGTCCACAAGAAGATCAACATAGAATAACTTCTTCGCTATCTCTTCCGCCTTCTTCCTTTTCTCGACCGATAGAAGCGCTGCGTAGGCTCCTGCAATTGAACCGTTGCCAATCGGCTGGACCTTCGCATTTGGGAATTCGGGGAAGATGCCGAACTTCGTGACGTTCTTCAAGTCTGCATAGGCACCGAAAGCTCCGGCTAAGTAGACATTACGGACATCATAGATTGTGATCTTGAGTTTCCTCATAAGGACCACGATGGCGCCGCAGGTGGCCGCCTTCGAGTCCATCAGGTAATCCATGTCGCGCTGTGTAATCACGATGTCCGTACCTATGTCGGTCTTCTCAGCAGGAACTAGTACATATTCAAGCCCATCCCTTCCTTTTCTAACGAGCGGGGTTTTGGCTTCCACAATCTTCCCAGTGAAATCGAGGATACCGGTAGAGAACATCTCTGCAGCTGTGTCTATTATGCCAGAGCCACATATCCCTCTCGGAGCGGTCTCTCCGATGACAGTGCACTTGGCTTTGAGTGTCTTGGGGTTAATCTTTACGTGTTCTATCCCTCCCCGCATAGCCCGTATCCCAAATTTGATTCCACCTCCTTCAAATGCCGGTCCAGACGCACACGAGCATGACATGAGCCACTTGTTGTTGCCGAATATTATTTCTCCGTTGGTTCCCATGTCTACTAATAGAGATAGTTCGTCGGATTCGTACATTCCCGAAGTCAAGACGTCGCCAACTGCGTCTCCTCCTAGGAACCTGCTTACATTGGGAAGGCAGTAAACGTATGCTTCCGGGTTTGCTTTTATACCGAGGTCTTTAGTTTTCATAATAATAGGCTCTCTGGAGACCTTTTCGTTTCCATCCACATACCCGAGGTAGGACGGATCCATCCCTGTTAAAAGGTGGTTCATAACCGTGTTTCCACTTATGCAGACATCCGTGATCTCTTCCTCTTTGATGCGGAGGTCTGTTGTAAGCTTATTTACGAGGTCGCTTATGCTTCCTACAGCGCAATCTTTCAGCTTCTTTAACCCCTCCGGGTTTCCTGCGTAAGATATCCTTGAGACCAGTGCCTCTCCATAGGTTATCTGACTGTTCAACTCAGAAACCTTGCCCAGAATTTTTCCGTCTCTAAGGTCGACTAGAAATGAGACGATTGTTGTTGTTCCGAGATCGACAGCGAGACCGTAGTTTGAACGCGTCCTGTCTCCGGCTTCAATATCGATGACCTCTGGGTACTTGTCTGTGACGCTCAGGGTCGCTGTGAGTGACTTTTCATTACTCATTGAAAGCATTTTTTCGCAGATCTCTTCGCTCATTCGCGGGTTTGGACCTCTGTACCCTCTGAGTTTAGCTGACTGCCCCTTGAAGCTTGAGGGTAATGGCAATTCAACCAAATATTTTCTAGACGCCGGGTCAATCCTTTCGACTACCGTATCCATGTTAAGTAGAATCTTTGGGCTGAAGATGCGGCTTTCAACGGGAATCGTGACTTCGCAGTCGCTTAGGACACGCGTTAGACATGCGAGCCTGTAACCTTTATCTGTCTCTTGCGGGGAAAGCCACTTCCGGTGTTTAGTTGAGAGTTCAGAGACTTTGCCTCTCTCAAGGATAACTCTGCATGTCCCGCATTCGCCATGTCCGCCGCATATGCTCGAGATCATTATTCCAGCGTCTCTAGCAACGTCGAGAACTGTCACTCCTTGTTCGACTTCGACCACCTTGCTCATTGGGTTGAAGACAACAACGAAGCGTTTCTTCATTCCTCACATCCTCAATTGCCCTTCAATGTCTTTGCAGGGGTCAAGGCAGGTTGCTAGTTTTTACGGCCTTAGAGATTCGTCTTAGGCATTCGATTGCACACTCGTACGTTGGGAAACTTCTTAGTCCACACTCCGAACCAGCGTATGAAACTCTCTCTGAACCGAACCTTTGAATGATCTGTTTAAGTCTTTTTCTCATCGTTTGTGCGCTCTCGACAAAGATTTCCGGTCTCACTTTTCCTTCTTGTATCTGTCTCCAGACTTCCCCAATTTCTCTGGTTTGATCGCCGTGTCTTACTCCTTTGAGCCCTGAAAGCATGTGTTTCTCGATTAATGTATCAAAGATTGTGATGCAGATGCTTGCCTTTAACAGCTTATCATATGACTCGAGGAGTCTCTTCGTTCTTTCATTAGAGTATAGAGGGTCACCCACATGAGATTCGATTATCCTCAGCGAGTCCACTTGCCAGAAGAGTTCATCTGTTGTACTATGGAGATGGATACAAGTTTCAACCCTTTTTTGACGGGCTCTGTGGCAGATTCCCTCCCAAGCACGAAGAAGGTTTTCTCTTCCCGCAGAACCAGCATCCATATGTGGATCGTCTATCAGCCCGAAGACTGGCTCATCAACCACTAGAATTCCGACGCTGCCATATTTATCATCAAACATGTTTCCCTCGACGATCCTTTCCAGAACCTCGCCCAGCCTTCTAAATATTTGAGGGTCTTTGTAGGCGAAAAAAGATGAAAGCGTGTAGGGTCCAGTAATGCAGATTTTTGCTTTGAACTTCCGCTTGTTTTTCTCACATATTTCCTTTGAGTTATTACGGAGCGCCAGAACCTCAGGTATGTCGCCCTTGCTAGTCCGCACAGATAGAACCTCTGTTTCAATATACGCTCCCGTTGTCTTCTCCACTCCCTCTATGATTTCGAAGATCATTTTATTCATGTCTCTGAATTGAGGGTAGTTCGGAACATCTATGCCGGCTTGGAGCTTGTCGATGAAGCTTTCGACGATCCTTCTCTCAAAGTCTCTAGCCAGATCACCGGGAGTTCCAGTGCCAAGAAAGGAAGCGCCTAGGGCGAATCTTTCAAAATCCCCAGCAAAAGGCATACTCCCTACGTCATAAGTTTCTATCGTTTTTTCCACCACAAGTCGATACAGAGTTATCTCTGTGCCCCGCAGTTCTTAAGGATATTCTTGTCTCTTCTAGCAGCTCATGTCCACCAAGAGGTCGCAGATTGCCCTCATTTCCTTTATGGCTGGAGCAAGAGGGGACGAGAGAAGTAAGGAAACGCCCGATAGGTCCGCCTCTCGGACAAGGGGGTCATAGTGAATCATGCCTAAGAGTGGAATCCCGCTTCTTTCTGCAAAGCTCTTCATTGCTGCCTCGTCACCTGGTTCCGATGCCTTGTTCCCGACAAGCATGATCTTCCTGATCCCCATCTGTTTCGCAAGATTACCTATTCGGTAAGCTGTTTCGAAGGCCTTTGCATTCGGCTCGATAACAACCAGCATAATGTCCATGTACTTTGCTGTGCCGCGTCCTAGGTGTTCCGTTCCGGCTTCCATGTCGGCCACCACCGCTTCCTGTCTTCGCATTAGGATATGCCGCAAAAGCATTCGAAGTAGGTGGTTTGCTGGACACATGCATCCAGTTGCTGCTTGTCGGACAACTCCCATGACGAGGAGGTTAACACCACTCGGCGTCTCGATTGCATATTTCTCGACTATATCGTCTACTGTAAAGTTCAGCCTGAACAGAGATCCGTAGGAGCCCGGCTTTGCCCCGGTCTTCTTCTCTATAATGTCCCGGTTTTCGGAGATTGGAACTATAAGTTCAGCCTCTTCTAAGCCGAGTCCTAATGCACGTGCTAAGTTTGCGTTTGGGTCAGCATCAATCGCCAAAACTCTAAACCCTTTCTGGCGTAGGATCCACGCTAAGGTGCCCGCTATGACAGTTTTTCCGACGCCTCCCTTACCGGTCACGGCGATCTTCATGGCGATTCGATCTCCCGTTGTATTAGACCTTCATATTGCTTAAAAGGCAAAAATGTTTATCTCTATTCATATGCATTGCTAAAGAGAGTCTTCCGTCAAACGTCATTTACACGGTTCTCATATCCGCGGTGACAATCTGGCCTGCAGAGGCTTCTACCAAGAGCTTGAATCCGATATCTTGCTCAGCTTGCAGCTGGATCGGTTGCTTGATCTGAGTTCCCATTAATGTTTGAATGATCCGTTTTTCTCAGGTTCTTTTCACTCTAAAAAGGTTAAATTACTCTGCACGTCTTATGTTGTAGATATTTAATAGTCTTCATACAGGTGGTCACATGCCTACAGTGAAAGTTAGGTATTTTGGTAGATTGCGTGAATTGCTGAGTGTTAAGAGCGAGGAATACATCGTCGAGAATGGAGCCACATTAAGGGATCTGCTTCTCAGATACATACCTGAGCGCTATAAGGAAGTCTCTAAGGCTTGGATTGAAACCATTTTTAGAACGGCTAAGGGCGAAATAGTGCTGTACAAGGACGGAACACCGCTCCTTAAAGACTATCTTCTTCTAATCGGTGGCAGGTCTCATGATCTGAACTATGAGTTGAAGGAAGGTGACGAGGTTGCGGTTCTTCCGCCCTTCGGTGGCGGGTGAGACTTATTAGCATCATTATGGTTGGAGGTGACATTTTGGACCATGATTATGAAGAGAAGGTCAATTCGAAGGTCAAGGTCTCAGAAACCCTTGACAATCTGAGTTATCTTGTCGGGCAACTGAAGAAATCTTCAGATGAGATTGGGGCGATAGTAGTCTTTGTCGGCGTTGTTAGAGGAACTCGCAGAGACGAGAAGGTCCTCAGGCTAGAATACGAGGCCCATGAGACTCTGGCACGAAGGGTAATGAAGGACATGTTGCTCGATGTCAAGGCCACATATGGCATAATCGATGCAGTAGTGGAACATCGGACAGGAGACGTGCCTGTGGGGGAAGATGTGATGTATGTGTTGGTTGCGTCGAAGCATCGGGAGGAAGGCCTCCGAGCTCTAACTGAAATGGTGGAAAGGGTCAAACATGAAGTACCTATTTGGAAGAAAGAGATAACCGAGAAAGGTGCCTACTGGATAGAAAACCCCTAGAGACAAAGTGTACATTATAGTATAATGAGGGAGGATGCAGTTCTTTATGATTCTGTCAAGATCGGAGCAAGATCGGTATGACAGGCAAATGCGGATTCACGGCTGGGGAACAACAGGACAAAGGAAGCTGAAGGCTTCAAAGGTTGCCGTAGTCGGAGTCGGTGGACTGGGCTGTCTCTCCTCACTTTATTTGGCGGCTGCAGGTATAGGAAGACTTTACCTCGTAGACAAAGAGAAAATCAGAGTAAGCGACCTGAATCGTCAAATCCTTTATTGTGAGAGCGATCTTGAAAAACAGAAGGCTGATACAGCCAGAAAGAAACTTGAAACACTCAATCCTGCGACAAAGGTAGAGGCGGTACTTGAAGAGGTTACAGAGGGTAGAGTTCCTGCCTTCATGGAACACGTGGATGTAGTGGTAGATGGGCTTGACAACTGGAGGACAAGATTCATAATAAATGAGCATTGCGTAAGAAAAGGCATCCCATTTGTCCATGCTGGCGTCTCCCAGTTCTATGGTCAGATCACAACGGTAATCCCGGGAAAGGGTCCTTGCTTACGTTGCATATTCTCAAAGGAACCTCTCGAAATTGAAGTAGTGCCAGTATTCGGCGCGACGCCGGCTGCCGTGGCTTCATTGCAGGTTATGGAGGTAATCAAACTTGTCACAGGAATAGGGAGGCTGCTTGTCGGAAGAATGTTGTTCTTAGACGGTGAAGAGATGAGCTTTGAAAGCGTGAAAATAGAAAGAAACCGTGATTGCCCAGTTTGTGCCCAAGGTGAAAAATAGATGGGGCTGAAGTCAGCTTTCGAGCCTCTCGCTCTATAAATAGGAGCAAGCTTCAGATGGTAGAGGTCGGATGCAGAACGAATGAATTTTTAGGCCTTTCTAGAGAAAGCGAAGTAGAACCTAGGCCTTCAGATTATCGGCAATATGAGAGACTAGCCAACAGACATCCTGACCAGCTACCCAGATTCTTATACTGCAGGATGATATGTCAAAAGCAGCATATAGCTCCATTACCTTTTCTCTCTTTGAACTGGAGCCAGTGCTCTCAGACTTTTTGGCCAATGAGTAGGAAAGGATAAAGAAACCAGCTTACAGTACATAGGTAGAATAGTTCATGCGGAGTAAAAAACAATATAAAAGATATGTAAATGCTTACTTGTTACTTGTGATGACTATTTTTGCATTTCCATATTTTCCACTCAGCATTCCAGTTCATGCTTCTACAGGAAATATTCTTATAGACACTACGACGGCGCCAAGCGGTCTCCACATCATCGACATTGGAGGATCAGTGAATCTCTACTTCGGCGGAGTGACATGGTCCGGCGGACAGGTGGAACTCTACCTCAGCAAAGACGGCTACGCGTCTCTGTCTACCGATGATGTGAAATATGGACAGACCTTTAGTGTTGCCAAGGTGAAGTCTAGCACAGTCGATAATACAACTTACTCAGGCTACAGTGTGGGCAACGACTGGATTAACGGAACGATCCCTGTAACTGCAAGAGTTCCAGGCGGAGACTATTACATCAAAGCCTTAGATGGAACCACGACGTCCGTTGCTGTGACAGACAATTACATAAGGATCAACGCTGCATTCGAGGCTACCCCCTCTTTTGGTGCGGGTCAAACCCCATTAGAACTGAGAGGATACGCTCTGCCGGCTAACGGCTATGCGAACCTAAGCTACAATGCAGGCGGTGGTTGGAGGACGATTGAAAATCTTTACCCTGCAGGTGAGGATGGCAGGTTTATATATGCTATGACCGCTCCCGATTTGGCTAAGGTTTTACCTGCTGGAATACATCTGGAGACCTACTCGACTATAACGTTTAGACTGGTAGTTAATGAGACAGGCCAGATTCTGACAGACACATTTGATGAATATTGGAGAGGGTTGAAGAATGTCTACTCTCCTGACTCGGTCAATCTGACGGCGCTGTCGGGTTCACTGTTTGGCAACGGTACAGACTTCGTATA
>CAYURV010000026.1:1992-3310 GCA_964447115.1 uncultured Candidatus Bathyarchaeia archaeon | reverse complement strand
TGGTCAAAGACGCCAATGTCAGGTTCACCTTCAAGGTCAACTGTCTCCCACTTGTTGATTTGGCAGATCCCATCGCTGACGCTGGGCTTGATTTGACTGTCCCTGAGGATACATTTGTAACCTTTGACGGGTCCAGTTCAACAGACAATATAGGCATAGCCAATCTTGTCTGGAGCTTTGTCGACGTGACGCAGCAGATCTTGACGGGCGTGAACCCAACCTATAATTTCACGAGACCAGGAGCCTATGTCGTCATGCTGAATGTGACTGACATAGCGGGAAACTGGGACACTGACACACTTGTTGTAATCGTAGTCGACACAACCAGTCCCATTGCTGACGCTGGACCGGATAGAACTATGGATGAAGACACGTTAGTGACCTTTGACGGTTCGAACTCATCTGATAATGTAGGGATAAAAAGATATGTATGGACCTTCTTTGATGTCTCCCCTCAAACCTTACACGGTGTCAAGGCTACGTATGATTTTAGGACGCCGGGCGTGTATACTGTCACCTTGACCGCTTCAGATGCTGAAGGAAACCAGGGGGTAGATACCGTTGTGGTCACTGTTTGGGACGTAACAAGCCCGGTCGCCGAGGCAGGTCCTAACCAGACCCTGGTGGAGCAGGCGACTATCATATTCGACGGAGGCCACTCAAGAGACAACATGGCCATAGTTAGCTATGAATGGGACTTTGGCGACGGAACTAAAGGAACTGGTCTATCTGCAGACCATACGTATGCCTATTCGGGAACCTACAAGGTCATTCTTACTGTAAAAGACGCGGCCAACAACAGCGATACTGATTCAACTTTCATCACAGTCTTGCTTGACACTGATGGGGACGGAACGCCTGATATCATTGACAACGATGACGACGGAGATGGAATGTCCGATACCTGGGAGTTGGCATACGGGCTGAACCCGCTTGACTCTGCTGATGCCTTAAGAGACAATGATGGAGATGGACTGACCAACCTACAGGAATATTTGCAGGGCACCAACCCCAACGACCCCTCTCTAATCTTGCGTTACTGGATTCCAGGCATCACTGTAGCTGCAGCAGTAATAACTTTTATCATAGTCTCGTTTGCGAAGGTGAAGGTCAAGGTTACGAGAGAGGAGTTCGTAGAGCGGGAGATTTCTGAGTTTAAACTCCAGTCCACTGACATCAAAGAGGTAAACCCCGACTACTACGAGTGGAAGGTTGCCACGATAAGGCATGAAGCTGGAGAAAAGTTTGACGAACTAAAGCAAAAAGGATATCTTCTCACAAGTTGGGCTGAAGTAAGACAGATACTGGCCAGAAAACT
>CAYURV010000026.1:0-1892 GCA_964447115.1 uncultured Candidatus Bathyarchaeia archaeon | reverse complement strand
GGACTCTATCTAAGCAAGGACGGCTATTCATCTCTTTCACCTGACGACGTAAGATACGGACCAAGCTTTACCGTAGCTAAGATAAAGTCAAGCACAGTAGACAGCACAACATATGAAGGCTATGTTGTTGGTCGCAATTGGATCAACGGGACAATACCCAAAACTGTGAGGGTTTCAGGAGGCAATTACTTTATCAAGGCATTCGATGGAACCTCGACTGCTGTTTCCGTTACAGACAACTACATAACAATCAGAGCGGCTTTCGAAGTCGTTCCTTCATACGGACCAGGACGAGTGCCAATAGAACTGAAAGGGTACACCTTGCCCCCAAACGATTATGCAAACCTAAGCTACAACGATGGCAGCGGTTGGAAAACGATCTACAATCTCTACCCAGCCGATGAAGAAGGGAGATTCACGTACGTCATGACCGCTCCAGACCTAGCACAAGCTCTGCCTGCAGGCTTGCAGGCAGAGAGCTACACAGCAATTGCATTTAGGCTGATAGTGAATAGCACAAGACAGACTCTGACATACACTTTCAATGAATACAAACGAGGCTTGAAGCAAGTTTACTCTTCAGTCTCAGTCAACGCAACTGCGCCGTCGGGCTTACTGTATGGGAATGACACAAACTTTGTGCCTAATGGGCTATACGTCAAGGTCAAAAGTACTCTAACAATTACTGGGAAATGGTTCAGCCCGGGCACGGTTAACATCCTATGGGACGGTGCAAGGGAGATCGGAAACGCGACAGCTGACGAGAATGGGGTCTTTAAAACCACGGTCACAGTTCCACTAACCTCAGAAGGTCTTCACTACTTGCTGATAAGAGATGCAGGGGTCAGATTTGTGTTCAAGGCTTATTGCCTCGCATTTGTGGATGTGAGTCCGCCCATGGCCGATGCTGGTCCTGATCAAACCGTTAATGAAGATACGCTAGTGACGCTTGATGGCTCCCGTTCGACGGACGATATAGGCATCGACAGCTACTTATGGACTTTCACAGACGTTACGACCAAGACTTTAACGGGCATAAGTCCTACTTACACCTTCACGACTCCTGGGAACTATATTATAACCTTGAAAGTAACGGATGTGGCAGGGAAGTGGGACACAGACGAATCAGTCATCATTGTTCTCGATGTGACTGCTCCTGTTGCTGATGCTGGACCTGACCAGACAGTTAATGAAGACACTCCTGTAAGCCTCGACGGTTCTAACTCAGCTGATAATGTAGGCGTAATTGGCTATATCTGGACCTTCGTTGATGCTGGGACCCGAATTTTAACCGGTGCTGAAGCAACATATACCTTTGCCACACCGGGCGCCTACACTATCACATTAAACGTTTCAGATATCGTTGGGTACTGGGCTACGGACACAGTTGTGGTCACCGTCCTCGACGTGACGAATCCTATAGCTCAAGCAGGTCCAAACCAGACTGTTGCTGAGAACACCATTGTGAGTTTCGATGCAAGCAGCTCTAGAGATAACGTAGGCATTGTCAGCTACGAATGGGACTTTGGAGATGGAACTAGTGGAACTGGATCTGCTGTAAACCACACGTATACCAGCCCTGGCAACTACACAGTCATTTTGACAGTGAAAGACGCAGCCCGCAACAGCGGCACAGACTCGGTTCTGGTCACAGTTTTACGGGATACTGACGGAGATCGAATACCTGACGCCTTTGACATCGACGATGACAATGACGGAATGCCTGATATTTGGGAGATAGAAAACAGGCTTGACCCCTTGAACGCGGCTGACGCTTCAAGAGATAACGACGGTGACGGGCTGACCAACCTCCAAGAATACTCTCAAGGCATGGATCCCAACGACTACTTTTCGCCTCTCCCCTCCTGGGTGCCGGCTATCGTGGTGGTCAT
>CAYURV010000025.1:0-10676 GCA_964447115.1 uncultured Candidatus Bathyarchaeia archaeon | reverse complement strand
CTGGAAAAGATACCTTATTGATGGTCAAGATACTCTGAACTCGAGAGACTTAGGAACCGAGGAAAGCCGACGGGGAAATGCTTCCTTTATTGCCATGATCTGCTACTCATCTTTAGGTTAACCCAGAGACAGCAGAAACCCTTTTTACCTGCTCCGACGTGGCTGAGGACCCAAGAGAGTTGGCGAACCAAGTTTGGTTATAATACTCGGCATCTCGCTCTCTTTTTTACGAAGAAGGAAGGACTATGAACAAGCGACTTGAGAGGGTAACAAATAAACTTAATTGACCAAACAATATTCAATAGTGAGCAAGGGGTGCTTCGGTTTTGAAAGGTGTAGTCCTTCACGGCGGTCACGGAACGAGGCTTCGTCCTCTTACACATACCGGTCCCAAACAGCTGATTCCCGTAGCCAACAAGCCTATCTCGCAATACGTACTTGAAGACCTCAGAGACTCTGGAGTTAAAGACATAGCAATAATCCTAGGCGACATCTACCCCGACAAGGTCAAAGAATATTACGGAGACGGTGAAAGGTTTGGAGTTAGGCTTGACTACATTTATCAAGGCGAGCCAAAGGGCATAGCTCACGCGGTGGGGCTTTGCGAAGGATATGTGGGGGACTCAGAGTTTGTTGTTTACCTTGGGGACAACTTGCTGAAGGGAGGGATAGGAAGATTTGCAAGGATATTCGGAAACTCAGACTATGACGCCATGGTCCTGTTATGTGAAGTCGGTAAACCCCAGCTTTTCGGAGTAGCAAAGTTCGATGGGACCGGTAGATTGGTAGGCTTAGTTGAGAAGCCTAAGACTCCTCCAAGTTCTTACGCCTTGATTGGCATATACTTTTTTCGACCCGTCATCTTTGACATGATAAGGAAGCTAGAGCCTTCTTGGAGAGGAGAATTTGAGATAACTGAAGCCATACATCTCTTAGTTGTAAACGGTTACAATGTGCAGCATCACATTGTGAGTGGATGGTGGAAGGACACTGGCACCGCTGATGACATCCTTGAAGCTAACCGGCTTGTTTTGGACGATCTGGGAACCAGAATAGAAGGAACTGTAGAAGACCAGTCTTCGATTCAGGGAAGAGTGACCATAGGCTCTAACTCTGTTGTTAAGAGTACTGCCTTGATAAGAGGGCCCGTTGTCATCGGCCAGAACTCAGTTATTGAAGGAAACGTCTACGTAGGACCCTATACGAGCATAGGCAACAATGTCCTGGTGAAAAAAGGGGAGATTGAGGACAGTATAATAATGGACGGTTGCCTAATCGACGTAAATGAAAGAATCACAGACAGTATAATCGGTCCGAATACCAAAATTGTTCATGTCAACTCGAAGCCTATTGGGAGACGGTTCATACTAGGTGAGTCGTCACAGATAACTCTGTAGAGTAGGAGGCTGGAAACTGATCGTTCTAATGACGGGAGACACGGGATTCATTGGCAGCAACATGAAGGACTTCCTTCTGAAAGAAAACGTTGAAGTCATTGGATACTCCCGCGGAAAAGGCTTCGACATCATGAACAGAGATCAACTACGCAGATCAGCCAAAGGTTGCGATCTGGTCTATCATTTCGCCGCCGAGGCAAAACCAGGAGAAAGCGTGCTCAATCCTATTCAAACAATAGAAGTAAACCTTAGGGGTTCACTAAATGTCATAGAGGTTTGCCGGGAGCTTGGGGTCCCGTTGATCTACCCGAGCAGTTGCGAGATCTACGGGGATTCGAAGGTGCCTATAAGAGAAGATTTTCCCTTCAACCCGACTAATCCATATGCTGCATCAAAAGCTGCAATAGACCGGTTCTGCTACACGTACTACAAATGCTATGGGCTGAATGTAAAGATAGTTAGGCTTTTTAATCCGTACGGTCCGCGGCAACAACTGAACAAGATAATGCCGACCTTTTATTTCAAGGCTGTAAAGGGCGAACCTATACTGGTTTATGGTGATGGAACTGACACTCGTGATTACGTCTATATCCGCGACATAGTCAGAGGTCTATGGATGGCTAGAAACCTGCCTGCCGGCGAGACGATCAACTTGGCAACTGGCAAAGCCACGACCAACCTCGAAGTCGCAGATATTATAAGAGAACTCACTCAGAGTAACTCGAAGATCGTGTTTGTAGATTACCCCAAGGTTTTCGGCGGGATCAAAAACCAAATCGGATCATACGCGAAGGCTAAGAAGCTTATTGGCTGGGAGCCTAGAACCTCTTTAAGAGAAGGCATAAGAGAAACGGTAAGATGGCTTAAGGAAGTAAAGGGGGAATAGCAATGAAAGACGATGAGACTGTTCTTCGCGAAGAAGTCTTCGACAGAATCAAGAAAATCTTCCAGTTGAAGTCTTCTCAGACAATCTTCACCCCTGGGAAGGATATTGTACGTTACGCGGGAGCTGTATATGATCACAAAGAAGTCGAAAGCATGGTCAATGCGATTCTTGATGGCTGGTTTGGAGTTGGGGAGTATACTCATAGATTCGAGACTGAGTTATCAAAGTTTCTGGGCGTAAAGAAAGTGATCGTGACCAATTCCGGCTCTTCAGCAAACCTTTTGGCGGTTTCAGCCTTACTTTCCTCTCAACTCGACGAAAAATCCAGACTCAAACCCTATGATGAGGTGATAACTCCTGCTTTGACGTTCCCAACGACTCTCAATCCGGTATTGCAGTACAACTTGGTGCCCGTGCTACTGGATGTGGACGCCAGAACCTACAACATCCATGCAGACGATTTGGAATCTGCTGTTTCAAGCAAGACGCGGGCTATCCTAGTACCTCACACTCTCGGCAACCCCAATGAGATGGACGTAGTGCAGGATTTTGCTGAAGAACACGATCTGTACCTACTTGAGGATTCTTGCGACGCCTTAGGGTCCAAGTATAACGGAAAATACGTCGGCTCCTTCGGAGACTTCGGGTCATTCAGCTTCTATCCGGCGCATCAAATAACAACTGGAGAAGGAGGAGCAATCGCAACAGGTGATAAAGAGCTATCGGATATCACCTTATCCCTACGCGATTGGGGAAGGGCATGTGTGATGCCGGTCTGTGACCCAGTGCGTTGCCCTGACAGAACTTGCCCGAAATCAACCTGCAAAGATAAACTGGTGGTCTTGGACGACTTGCCCGTAGACTACGACAAACGCTACACATTCACTAACATGGGCTACAACCTCAAGCCAACTGAAATCCAAGCTGCCATGGGTTTAGCTCAGCTCAAAAAACTGCCTAGCTTCATCGAATCAAGAGGAAGACACTTCAAGATACTTTTTAATGAATTTCAAAGCTATGAAGATTTCTTCTTACTGCCAGAGTCGCTGCCCAAAAGCGACCCTTGTTGGTTCGCTTTCCCCTTGACTATCAGAGACCATGCTCCATTTGGGCGGAAAGACATTGTTGAATGGCTTACGAAGCACAACATCGAGGCAAAAATGTTGTTTGCAGGAAATATCCTCAGGCATTCTGCATATAAAGGCATAAAATGCCGCGTCGCAGAAAAACTGACCAATAGCGATCGCATCATGCGCAACTCCTTCTTCGTCGGAGTCTACCCAGGCATGACTGAAGAGAAGATGAAATATATGATAGATGTTTTTAGAGAGTTTATTAGAAAAAGCAAGTAAGTTGAGGTAGCGACAGTGCATCTTCTGGTCACAGGTGGTCTGGGCTTCATCGGGAGCAATTTCGTAAGGCACATGCTCTCAAAAGCCCCAGATATCAAGATCATAAACGTTGACAAAATTGGTATGAGTGCAAACCCTGAGAACCTCAGAGACGTGGAGAAGTTGGAGAATTACCGGTTCGTCAAGGGGGACATCTCAAACCCGAGCGTAGTGGAAGAGATGGTTAAAGAAGTTGATGCAGTCGTAAATTTTGCGGCTGAGACCCATGTTGACCGAAGTATATCTGATCCAGGCTCGTTCGTAGAAAGCAACATCCTAGGCACCTTCACTCTGTTGGAAGCGATACGAAAACTCAAAAGAGACATTAAGTACGTCCAAATTTCGACGGATGAGATCTATGGCGACCTACTTGAGGGATCCTTCAAGGAGTTTGACAGGCTCAGCCCTTCAAACCCTTATGCCGCGAGTAAGGCTTCTGCAGACATGCTGTGTCTGGCATACCACAGAACATACGGACAGAATGTGAACATAACCAGATGCACCAACAATTTTGGCCCGTACCAGTTCCCTGAAAAGCTTATCCCTAAGACGATCATCCGAGCACTCAGAAACCTCCAGATACCTGTTTATGGAACAGGAAAAAATGTCAGAGACTGGATCTATGTTTTGGACCACTGCGAGGCCGTTTCCCTGATCTTGGATAATGGCAAACCTGGGGAGATCTATAATGTCTCTTCTGGAAATGAACTCCCAAATATGACAGTTGTTAAGGAAATCCTTAGACTTCTAGGCAGGTCAGAAGACTTGGTGATGCTGGTTGAGGATAGGCCAGGCCACGACCTCAGATACAGCCTTGACTCGTCAAAGATAAGGTCCGAGTTAGGCTGGAAACCCAGACACACCTTCACATCAGCATTGAAGGAAACAGTTGAATGGTACATCAGGAACGAGACTTGGTGGAAGCCCTTGGCAACCGAAAAGACTCTTCACCCAACCCCCTGGAAGTATCATTAAGGAAACAATCGAGAGGTGATCAAGGATGGAAAAGTTGGCGATCAATGGAGGCAAACCAGTCTCAGAGCGGAGAATTCCGATCGCGAAACCAGTCTTTTCTGAGGAGACACTCCGCAGTATTGCAGAAGTGCTTGAATCAGGAATTTTGTGTCAAGGACCGAAGACTGCCCAGTTTGAGGACGAGTTTAGGAGGAAGGTTGGAGCTGGATATGCATATGCTGTTAGCTCTGGAACGGCTGCGTTGCATGTGGCTTACCTGTCCGTCCTAAAGCCAGGTGACGAGGTGATCGTTCCCGCTTTCACTTTCATCTCGACGGCAAGTGCTGTTGTCTTCTCTGGAGGTAGTCCAGTTTTCGCAGACATTGATGACGAGACTTTAACGATAGACCCACGGGATGTTGGTGAGAAGATATCCTCAAAGACGAAGGCTATCGCACCTGTGCATCTTTTTGGAAACGCAGCAGACATGAAAGCTCTGACGGAGATGGCGGAAGACCATGATCTTTACCTCGTGAACGATGCCGCGCAAGCTGATGGCACTCTTATCGACGGAAAGGACGTTGGTTCCTTGGATCACATCAACTGTTACAGTTTTTACCCAACAAAAACGATGACCACGGGTGAAGGTGGAATGGTGACCACTAACACCAAAGAACTCTGTGAGAAGGGAAGGCTCATCCGGAATCATGGACAGGAGACACGTTACCTTCATACAATCTTGGGCCTCAACTACAGGATGACTGAGATCGCAGCCGTGATCGGCCTGAGCCAGCTTAAGATGCTTGAGGAATTCCTAGTTAGGAGAAAAAGAAACGCAAAGGTTCTGACTGAGGGACTATGCGCGTTAACCGGGCTGAAGCCCCAAAGGGCAGGAGAAAGGGTAGATCATTCGTACAATTACTATACGGTCATCATGGACTTGGACAGGTTCAGGTGCACAAGGGACAAGTTTGCCGACGCCTTGCGTGCAGAAAATGTTGAATGCATGGTCTACTATCCCACCCCGCTAACAAAGCAGCCAGCCCTAGAGAAATATAGCAAGAATATGCATTGCCCAGTGGCAGAAGACATGGCAAAAAGGGTTTTCTCTATCCCAGTTCACCCAAATCTTACTGAAGAAGACCTTAAGAAAATATTAGAAGCCCTAGAAAAGGTCTCAACCCATTATCTGAAATAGGCAAGATTTGTCAGAAGGGTAACCTCTTCTATGATCTGGTTAGTTAGTGATTGGGCAGAGTGGACTGTTTTACTCGCACAACAAAAATGTTAAAAGTATTAAGTTTCCCTATGCTAAGATACATATCGCTAGAAGTGGCATCGTAAGCTATAGACAGTCACCATGTAAAGGGCCGGTAGTCTAGCCTGGTTGGGACATCCTTTAGGACCTAAGGCAGCCCTTACGGGCCGCTAAGACGTGTTAAGAAAGGCTGAGGTCGCCGGTTCAAGTCCGGCCCGGCCCACCATATGGATTGAACCTCTCGGGCTTAGTCTAGGACTAAAACATTCTAGCTACTAGATGAGGAATTTGACGGAGACAAGTTTTCAATCGGTAAAAGCTTCACACAAACCATGTATCAAAGTACGACATATCCGCCTTCTTTGAAATGACCTATTTTTCCGGTAACGTCAATTGTCGGGATTCAGCCATTATTGGCTCACTCCTGATCACCTCGGCTGAAAGCTTATTTTGTGGATTGAGAATAGCCCTGTGCAGGAGATCACGCCTTGTCCCCAGAAGTCATAGACCGATATGTGAAGGCAGGGAGAACCGTCAAAGAAATTCGAAGCAGGATAGTAAACCTAGTACGCGAAGGGGAATCATTCTTGGACATCTGCGTAGACATAGAAGAGACAACGAGGAAGAAGGGATGTGAACCTGCCTTTCCCTGCAACATAGGTGTGAATGAAGTTGCAGCTCACTATACAGCCTCTATAGATGATCAGAACGTCATTCCAGCCGATTCTGTTGTGAAACTGGATCTAGGCGCTCATGTAGATGGATACGTTGCTGATTCCGCTGTGACGGTAATTTTGAATCCGGAGTATGAGCCAATGCTCATAGCAGCCGAAGAAGCACTTGATAGAGCGTTGAAGATCATCTCTCCCGGAACAAAGATAAGAGATGTCAGCATGACCATACAGAGGACTATTGTAGCATACGGATACCAGCCGATTTCAAATCTGTGCGGTCATGGGATCAAACCCTACATTGTCCATGCCAGTCCAAGCATCCCAAACGTGGCATCTCCATTTCTCTATGGAAAGTTGGAATCTGATAACGTGTATGCGATTGAACCCTTTGTTACGACAAAAGACGCTGCAGCCGTCGTGGTTGACGGACCCTGTGGAAACATATATCATCTAACAAAGCTCAAACGGCCAAAGGATGAGAATTGTGAGAAACTCTTCGATCGAATATATGCCGCTTACAGAACACTCCCTTTCACGACACGATGGATTTTGAAGGAAACCTCGAATGAGGCTTCAAGAAGCCTAGAAAGACTCCTTGAAACAAGGCATGTCGAGGCTTATTCTGTCTTTTACGAGCGGACCGGTAAGCCTGTTGTCCAAGCAGAGCATAGCATCTTGCTTACGGAAAAGGATGTCATTCTGTTGACATAAGACATTGAAGACACCTTGCGTCTATCATGAGCTTCATTCGATAACAATGGTTACCGGAACGAAAAATAGATTGAACATGCCAAACCCTCAAATCAGAGGAACAGATTAAAACCCTTTCGGGTTTGAAAATATATTCTTGCTTTGACCAAGCAGTCGTCCAATGAATTGAGGGCTAGAAGTCTTTTCCGTCTACCGGTTTGATAATATGACCAAGAGGTGTGTTTGTAGAGATAGGCTTAGGTGCCAGACCTTTCTCCGTTTGAAAGTCTACTCAAGATTTCCTTTTCAAGCTTCTTTGCGTACTCTGGATCGGTGAAGGCCTTAAGCCGTTTGATGGTTGTGTCGTACGCGTCGATCTGCTCCTCTTCTAACGTTGAAGCATAATTTGCCTTAGGGTCGATCTCATCCAATTTTTCGATCAAGGTTCTTCTTTCTCCTTTGGGCATAACCTTGGGGTCTATCATGGCCGCAGCTCTGGCGTAGATGCCATCGTCGAGAAGATGCTTGAGCGCTTTGAAGGGAAGCTCAAAGAATTCACCCTTTGCCCCAGTCCGCAGGGCAAATCCCTCCGGAGTTGCAGCCTTGAACGAAACACGAACATAAAGCTTAGATGCAAACTCACTGAGTCGTCTTACATAGTTTCTGTCAGATCCGAATACTATACCGTTTGTCTCCATGATGAAAAGCGGATACCTTGAGCTCTTCACATATCCTAGGACAGTCAATAGATGTTCCTTCCCAAGTGTCGGCTCACATCCTGATAACCTAAGCTTGTTGACCTTTAATTGCCTGTACCGTTCCCATCCTGGAGCCGTTATCCCCTCCTCAGCTGCCTTGAATAATCTTTCGCAGACTTCTCTAGGAGAGTAGAACTCACCGAACTTCTCAGGGAAATCCCTCGACCAGTTGCTCCAACAATAGATGCAACGTAAGCAACACCCAACGGCATAGCCAGTAGCTATGCCTCCATATACAGGTGCAGAGTAGATGCCTACATATTTTCTTTCCAAACCTTCAGGGCCTTGTCTAGTGACTAGTTTTTCCGTTTCCTCGGCTAGCTTTATAGGGTCAAAGGGTCTGGATTCAGGGGTTAGAAAGCGTTGGTAGGTAATCATCCAAATCACTATAAGATAGTTAAACGCTTAACGATAAAGTTTGCAGCTGAATTCACGAAGCCTCGGTCACTCTAGCCTATGGTCTGCTTCCACCTGTTTATGATATAAGCGAGGGTGAAAGGAATGATCATTGTTGTTATCGTTGACACAGCGACAAAAGCAGAGAATAGTTGTTGGTCAATGACTTTTGCTGAGTAGAATATTTGTATGGGGATTATGCCCATGGAGAACTTGGCGCTTAACCCCAGCCCTAAAGCGATCATTGTTTTATGGTCAAGTCTTGCTTTTCTGCCCACCAGTAAGACTGCAGAGAATTTGCCTAGAAAGTTAGCTCCAAGGAGCAAAAGAGTTAGCTGAAATGCTTGAATGAAGCTTGAAAGGTTGACGCTTAAACCGATGCCAAAGAAGAATATTGGTCCGAGGAACCCGTACGTAATATTCCTCAGCGACACGAAACTGTCGGATTCCTTGCTGCCTTTTTTCTTAAGCTTTTGGAATGTGAGCCCCGAAAGGATGGCGCCTAATAGGACGCCGAGTCCGAATCTTTGCGAGATCGCTGTGAACATCAGAGCTGAAGAGATAGCCAGCAGAAAAAACGCGGTGTCGTTAGGTTCCTTGTTAAACCGGGTGACAAATGGTATGACGAGCCTGCTGAAGGCTAATGTAAGGACGACAAGAGTTAGAAAACCTAGGGCTAGGAAAAAAGGATTTACTGTGTATTCAGTCGCGCCAACGACAACTGATGCAGATGAGGCGACCGTAACCTCGGCAACGTCGTCAAGTATGCCTGAACCAACTATGAGGTTAGCCATTTTCGTTCGGATCACCCCGAGCTCGTCCAGTATAGGTGCGATGGTTGTTTCAGCGACTGTTGCCAAAGCAGTCGAGACGAGAATGGAAATGAGAAGCGGATAGCCAAAAACCAGCAGGATCAAGCAACCGAGAACTGATGAGAAAGCCAGATTCAGAATAGATAGAGCGGCTATATCTCCTGACAAGCTTCTGAGCTTTTCGGCGTCCAACTGAAGGCCTATGAGAAAGAGAAGAAATGTTATCCCGAGCTGAGCGAGTAGTTGGAAGGCTTCTCCCATGACTACGTCTCTAAGTGAAGAGGTGAAGGGGAGTAGTTGAAAGATGAAACCAACTAAAATTGGGGCTAAGAGACGAGGCATACGAAGCTTGTCAAGAGGAAAGCGCATGAGATAGGAGGTGAAGAACATAGAAGCTAAAGTAGTCAACAAAAGCACAAGGTCTCCTTCTGTCAAGGGTTCTTCCCAGCTTGATCGTGACCCAAGCGACCGATGCTATTGAACAAGGCTTTTGGGCGCTTAGGCATCGGCAGTACGGGTTTATATGCTTTGTGACCGCGGGGATGCTTGGTATAGACTTACACATAAATGGGCGCATACAGTAATCCGGACGCTTCATTGGTAAGCAGAATGGGTTCACCTTACTGAGAGGGGTTCCAGTATTGATTAATATTTGGGTTTCTGCATTGATTAATCAAAAGGTTGATGAGCTTGGATTCGTGTTACCTGGTTGACGCGTCTTCAGCCAGACATGTTGTTCGTCTCGTCTTCTATGATGCTACCACGAATGAGCCGCGGGAAATCAGCGACGAAACCTACAAGTCATACTTCCTTACCAGGCATCCGCTTACCGCTGAGGATGATATGAATGTCCGCAGCCTGAATGCCACGACACGGGTTATTGAGAGGAGAGACTTCTTCACTGGGGAAACTAGGAAACTGACCCTTGTTGAGTTGGAAGATCCGTCGTTTCTAGGAGCCGCCTCTAAGAGGTTCGAAGAGAAGTGGGAAGACAACGTCCCCTATATTCTCAGTTACGTCTACGATCATAGCCTTGTTTTCGGGGCTCCCTACCGTTTAGAAAATGGAGACATCCAACCATGTTGGGAGATTGAAGAAAGCCTTAGGCAGAGGTTTGAGGGAAAATTCCACGGCATGAAGGGAACTGACCCGCAAAAGTTCGAAATGCTTGAGAGATTCTTCACCCTTTGCTCGCAGCAGATACCCGAAATTCCTCTGGAAAAGTTGGGCTTGGGCGAAGGCGTCGACTATGAACGGCTTTACCTTGCTTTCTTGCTATCGAGGACTGCCAATCTTCCATTGCCGATGGCCCTCACCAATCGCCAGGTGAGCACGTGGATCAGGTCAATACTTCACTTCTGCTTTAGAAGGAACAAAATTCTGATCCCCCGATCGTCTGAACTTAGAAAAGGCGAAACCGTGCGAGGCGTTCCAGGAGCCTTGACCTTCCAGCCGAAGAC
>CAYURV010000024.1:0-10831 GCA_964447115.1 uncultured Candidatus Bathyarchaeia archaeon | reverse complement strand
AACTGTTCAGCCATGTCTTGATGCATTATAATAAGCATGTTGTCCGGGTCGACGCCAAAATGAGAAAGCAGTCTCAAAACATCAGCCCTGGTGGCACTTGCGTTGTCAAGTTCGAACCAGTACTTCCCATCACGCCTCAAGACTCTGGTTAAGAAGATCTGGTCCTTTCTGATCTTCGAAACCGGACGTCGTCCCTTCCTCTCAGAATTATCCAAAACAAGTGTAACACGACCTATGTCTTTCCCCCATCGAATCAGATCACTGAGCTTCTTCGAACGCTCAGTATAAGACTGTCCCAAGGCAACAGAGATCCCGAGAAGAATCGATGATTTGCCTGATCCATTCGGTCCACATATAAGGTTGACCCCTGATCTAAGCGGCACCCTAGCATACTCGTATGACATGAAGTTCTCAAGTATTATCTCGCGTATCAACATTAGACAAAGGTCCTCTCGGAAGCGATAGTAAGATAAACATACTTCCTTTTAAGCGATTTCCTTTCTCTGCAAATAGCAAAAATTCACAAAAATATCCATGTAACTCCAATTAAGGCCAATCCTGACACCAATGGTATTGTCAGATTGTCATTGAGTGGCAGTGGAAGAATCTCAGCAATCATGCCAGAGAGAGATGCAACCAAGGCCCTAAGGGGAGTGATGAATAAAAGAGATCCCATGAAGGCGGGAAGCAAGCCGCACAATGAGCCTTCAAGGGTCTTAACCTTATTAAAAGGCACATGCCTTCTGCCATATCTTTCTCCGACAATTGTAGCAAACCCGTCGCCTAGAGTTAGGACCGTCAACGATACATAGCCTATTGGCTCAGGGAATATTATAAGGGGCATAATTATGCCAAGAGCGTAGAATATGGGAGAGGAGACGAACTCTTCGAACTCAGATCTTTCCGCAGCCTTCAGTGTAATGTCCCTAATTATCGGCAAACCAGCCCCCAACATCCGTCTAATTTCGGACACCATGTATAGACCTGTGACTAAAGAGATTAAAAGTGCAATAGCATAGCGGTTAAATAAGTATGCACATGTTATGGGCACTAGGAACCCGCCTACATGTATCGTTTCGCGTATAATGCTTGTCTCTGGTATTCTTTGGCTACTCATTTCTTTTTGTTCTCCCTTCACCACAGGGAGTATTTTCGTAAGGTCTCCTTTTACAATGCGATCTGACTTGCGGGTTAGGATAAAATCCGGGTTATAGCCTATCTTGAGATTACAGAGCTGGAACAAGGGAAGGTTGTTCCTATCGTCAGCCACACCGATGCAGTAGCAGTTGGGCATGCCTCCGCTACCCAAAATCTTGCTCAATGCAACAGCTTTTCCCTCAGGTTCAATCACGTCACCCCAAATGTCTCCAGTTAAGAGTCCATCGGACAGACCTATCTCTAAACCTGATACATAATCTGCGCCCAGTCTTTCATTCATCCTGTCTAACGCAACCCTTGGTATGCCTGAACTTACCAAGGCAATCTTGAACCCGCTTTCCTTTAGATCACGGAAAACGGTTATTACGCCGGGCATCAGTGGCATCCCTTGGAAGACGGAAACGAACCTCTCCAAAGATATCCCTTTGAAAAGCCCGTAAAGACTTCGCAAGGCTTTCTTCAAGGAGATTATGCCACTTTCATATAGTAAACCATAAAAGGCTGCCTTCATGAAAGCCCAAGGACCTATTTTCGCGGCAACTTCGAAGAGTACGAACCGTACTTTGGGGATGAGTACGCCTTCGACATCGAAGACTATCAGCTTTTTCTGATTCTCAGATGCCACGCCAACTCACTTTATTAAAGAGGTAACCTGAGAAAGCAATAAGGTGGGAGGACAAGCTCATTTTGCTTTCGTCTGTTTCAAGATCATCTCTAGACGGTCTTCTTCGATTGCGTTCATTTCATAGAGCTTTTTGGCTGCTCTTCTCACTTTTAGTACTGAATGAAGGTTAATGCCGGCCTTTGCCAGCCTTTCTTCTCCGCCCTCTTCTCTGTCGAGTAGAACGAAGGCGTCAGAGACGAGCCCACCCTCGGCTCTTATGTATGCGGCCGCTCTCTTTAAACTTAGGCCAGTTGTCACTAGATCGTCTATCAGGAGGACACGGTCTCCCGGCATCAAGACGCCTTCAACCCTTCGTTCTCTGCCCCGAAGCCGCAGGTTCTGCCGAGTATAGAGAAAAGGCTTGCTCAGGCGGAAGGCCACAATCGAAGCAAAAGGCGTTCCAGCAATAGGTATTCCCCCAATCCTGTCAAAACTATCAGCTCCTAGCCGTTTGTTTATGGCGTTTGCAAAGATGTCTGAGACAATGCGGAATGCTTCTGGAAAACTCGGGATAACCCTCAGATCGATGTAGTATGGCGTAACCCGTCCGCTTGAAAGCCTGAACGCCCCGAACTCTATGGCGTTCGTCTTCTTCAGAATCTGGCAGATCTCTTCCTCAGCAAATGACTCTTCGCCGTAGCTAGTCTTTTTGTCAGATCGCATTTGTCATACCCTCATACCAGTATAGAGCCAGTTGCCTAATAAAAGGTGTGCTATGCATCATGATAAAAGACTCCTTCAAATCTAGGAATCGTTTCATATTGCCGATCCATGCGGGCTAAGTACTATGTGCCAAACGGGACTCTTTTAATGTGCTTATTGCAGTGTTCCTCACAGCTTGCATGCTACCTAGCCTTGGCCTCCAGCCTAACGATTTTAATTTATCTATGTCCAAAAGCATGAATTTGACATCTCCTTTCCATCCCCTTCCTCCATCGACGCCGCCAGTGAAACGGAAGGCTACGTCCTTGAGACCCATTTCTTCAACGGCGATTCTGGCTATTGTCTCGACATTAATCCAGTCTTCAGATCCCAAGTTGTAAACCTCAACTTTGCGGTGCGCCTTCTCTAGACCAAAAAGCATAGCCTCAACACATTCACTAACATGAAGGTAAGACTTGGTCTGTTTACCATCGCCCAGAATCTCCAATTCCTTAGGATTATCTTTTAGCTTTACTACGAAATCATATATGACGCCATGTTTGCTCCTTGGGCCAATGATGTTTGCCAAGCGGTAAACTACAGCTTTAAAGCCGTAAGTATGGGCGTAAGCGTTGATAAGGGCCTCTGATGCGAGTTTGGCAGCTCCGTAGACCGAGATTGGTTCCATCGGGGCATAGTCTTCAGGAGTTGGTATCTTGGATGCCTCTCCGTAAACAGTCGAGGAAGATGTGAAGACTAAGGTTTCTGTGGCCTCGGCTTTTCTGACCGCTTCCAAGAGATTGTATGTAGCTATGACATTATGGTCGAAGTGGACATCGGGCGCAATGGAGCTCAACCTGACTTCTGGGTTCGCTGCTAAGTGGAATATCGTCTCGCAGCCTTCCACGGTTCTCCTTATGTCTGCCTGATTCAAAAGATCTCCCCGAGCAAACTTGAAATTCGGGTGGCTGTGCCATTGTCTAACGTTGTCCAGAGTACCACTGCTCAAGTTGTCAAGGACGCGCACCTCCCCCAGCTTGTTCATAAGAGCATCGACAAGATGGCTCCCTATGAAACCTGCTCCACCCGTCACTAGGTTGATCGAGCCAACCGGTTTATCGTTTTGTACGTCCAACGCCTTCTCCCAACCCAATACAGCTCTGACTCAGTTCATAAATGCTTTACTGGTTAGGTTTTGGCTTTAATTGGGTTTTTTCCGCACTGGTCATCTCGGGAAATCTACCATCTTCTTCCTTGCCCAGACCTCAGTGCTGTTTGAACCGTCGACTGCGGATCATGTAGACTGTCGTCAGAACCACTGGGATGAAGATGAAGAGTGTCAGCCCTGGTAGTTCTGGTATCACCTTGTGTGCTACCAAATAGTGACACTTGTCTGGGGCCCTATCTCTTAGCATGTGAAGTGGCTGGTATGTCGCTGCAACAACACCTATTCCTTCCTTGACGTTGCCGGGGTATCCTATGTCTGAGAGACTAGCTGTCAAGTAAATGGAGTTGCCAATCAACTGAACATCAATAGCAGACTTGTAGGTCCAGTTGCCCAAAATCCACTCGTACAAACCAGATGCTCCTCCGCCTTGAAGGCAGTAGTCTGCACCTTTGTATGTACCGTATGTTGCTCCGCCGCCTTTCGTATCCAGATAGATACAGTATGCCCTGACACCAGAAGGTTCAGGACCGACCCTGCACTCTATGACGAACATGAAATGTGTGCCATTATTTGTTAGGAAGACAGCTAGAATGTCAACCGTCGCTGGACCGCCTTTCTCATCTCCCCTAGGATCTGAACCTAACAATATCGGCTCTATGAAAGCCTGTGCCACGCTAACTTGAGGAATAAGGGCAAAGATTGTGAAGAGGGTGAAAAACAAGAGATAGCTTGCTGACTTCAGATTTATCATTGGATACTCTCTCTCTAGAGGACCGAAGAAGCCCTTCGCCACTTTTTGGATCGATCGAAGTGTAAATGTAAAAAGTAATGTGGGATTCAAAGCGGCAACCTCCCGCTGCAGTTTGGATGCTTGTTATTCTTGCCGTTTATACCATTGACACCGTTGCCGTTATGAAACGTGTGGTTCCACTTTGACTGCTTATTCCCCGTGAACAAAAGGTCTAGAAGAGCCCTAGAGCTGCAAAACATCATAACGATGAAAGCCAATACAAGGACCGGGAGAACCCATAGAAGGCGCCTCCTGTTGTCTAGGTACGCTGCCGACCCTACTTCGAAAAATGGTGCAAAGTTCCCCACGGTGCTGTAGGTGAATATCGACAGTATCAAGAAGTATGGTCCAAGATCATTGGACGAGATAAAAGCTTCCTTAGTCAAGTAAGCCCCTACGCCGACCACCCATGCCATCAAAACTAGAATCGGCATGAAGTACACGCATAATAGAAGTGTCAGCTCAGCTTTCTCATATCCACTTAGATGCTTCGCTCTCAAAACGCCAACCAAATGTTTTCTCGCGCACTGCATGTGACCCTTAGCCCATCTGTACCTCTGGTTCCAGTAGGCTCTCCATGTAGTGACAGCCTCCTCGTATGCTTCTGCTTCATTAATATATCGAACTTGGTATCCTCGAAGGACCAACTTTATGGTCAAGTCCGTGTCCTCAGCCAGCATACTGGAGTCCCAACCCCCAATCTTCTCCAACGCCTCCCTTCTAAAGCCCCCTACGGTCCCCCCATACTGAGGAACAAGGACCAACTCATCTCTTGCTTGCTGATCGACTCTGTACCCACCGATTCTCTCCAAGGTCACAATCTTGGAGACAACCGAGTCCTCCTCGTTGCTAACTGTGACTCTTCCCTGAACGGCTCCTACCTCTGGGTCTGCGAAGGGAGCTACCAGCTTCTCTATTATGTCCAGTTGTGGATAGTAATCCGCATCGAACGTTAGGACTACTTCTCCGTTAGAGAACCTCATCCCTTCGTTTAAGGCTGAAGCTTTCCCCCTACCTCCATTTGCCCTATGGACGACCCTAACGCAGCTATATCTCTTTGCGTAGCCATCTGCTATGTTCCCGGTTTCGTCGGTCGATCCATCGTCGATGACCAATACCTCCAGCCTGTCTTTCGGATATGTCAACGCAGCCATGCGTTCAAGAAGGTTACCTATGACCAATTCCTCGTTGTGAGCTGGTATGAGCACTGTCACCTTAGGCGTATAGACCCCTACGATCCTCTTGAACGATCTCATAAACTGCCTAGGCTTGCCAAAAAGAGCCGAGTACGTAAAGACTATGTGTCTCACCATATATGCGACCATCACTAGGCTGAGGATGAAAATAATAAAGGTGAAGATCATGCAGACTCGCCTCTTTTGAGCATTGACATGCCAATCGCCCATAGTGAAACGATCCAGACGAAGTCTATAGTGGGGGCCAGGATGTAGTGGATAAACGAGAAGGCTGAGAGTCCATAGTAGTAGGCTACTGATATGACTGAGGCCAGCCGGCAGACGTTCCACAAGAAGCCAATGCTGATGCTAAGGACAAACCAAACCAACTTTACTACTAGGTTTCCCCTTAGCAAGCCTATTGTGAAAGAAGAAATGAAGGCATAGACAAGCATGGTTATGAGACCGGAGCATTCGACGAGAACCTCGAAACCGGCAATTGTTCCGTCAAGCAACCTTACATAGATCAGGTACAGTGGGTTTACGTATGCTGTCTGGATGCCTACAGAGCTCAACATTCCTATGCATATTCTGGCTATCAGATCCCAAGCTTGGTTTGAGGCTAAAAAGAAAGCTAGAATTAACGCTAAGGAGAGTTGTATCGCGGCATGACTGAACACCGGCTTTTCCTTTCCAGTTCCTCCGTAGCCCATTCCCACCATACCTCGACTGAGAATCGATATAGCCCGTCTCTGTATACTAGACAGTTCTTCTGTATTTTTCCACTATGTTTTTGGCATGTCTTCTATATCTAGGTTTGCGGGAAACAGTGATAATCTCTTAGGGGGCTCCCGCTTGATGATGCGCTTGACGTAGCGGCTATACTATAGGTTCGTATTACGTATTACAGCTGTAGGTTCGAATGAGGGATTCTGCGTAGATTTTTCAAAAATGCCTAAGGATTCCATATCTTTTCTTCATAATGGTTTTAATTTTCACGGATAAAGGAGTTTCATGCGTTGTAGAAGCCCCATTGACTCTTCATGTGCATTGTCTCATTCGGCACATAGAGCGATAATCTTTCCTTCCTCATTAGAACATTACCAGTGTCCGCGCTGTAAACATATAACGCCAAGGAACGCAGCGAAAGTTTCTGGATATGATTCGGAACATTCATTGTGTCATGTTCATTGTTCCAATTGTGGAAGGATAGTTGCGTGGCCTTCTGAAGGCAATAGAAAAAGAAGTATCGCTGAAGGTGCATTCCTGACCATAGCTGGAGGAAGCCTAGCTTTTCTGCTTTATCCGTTCCTAAACATCTACGGGCTTCAACCAGGTTTTTTCATGTCCCTATATGGAGTCATAAAAATACTAATCCTCTGAGTCAGCTCTTGCTAATTTCAAGGTGCAATCATAAAAGAAAGCACGGTGACACTAGAAATAAGCGTTTTAGGCGAGTAAGATATCTCGTTGCTCTGAAGTGTAGAAGCACACCGAAGAGTCAACTGAAAACAGGATTATTTTTGAGACGAGTTCAATAGCTTGGTTTGCCATTAACGGAAACCTTTTAGAGTGATCTTCAAAATATGTGTCATCAAAAGCATAGGTGAATTGCTTTGGAAGACTTGACCGAGTTTGCACTAGACTATGCAATAGGCTTAGGGATTGAATATGCGGAAGTTAGGCATCAATCTGACACATTTGAGTCCGTCATCTTGAAGAACGGTGTCACAGAAGCCTCTGTGCTGGAAGAAAATAAGGGCCTCAGCGTAAGAGTAATAACTGATGGTTCATTGGGTTTCGCTTCGACGAATACTCTTTTGAGAAGGTCTGTGAAGCAAACCGTCACGGAAGCCTTCAAGTTGGCTCATGCTGCCTCAAGACTACTAGAAAAAGGCGTCAAAATGGGGAGTGGTGATCTTGGGAATGAGAAAGTCGATATCAAGCCCCGCATTAGATTCAGCAACGTAGACCTTGAATCCAGAGTTAAGCTCTTGAAGGAAGCTGATGGTGAGGCAGAAGTAGTTGCGGCCGAGACTCAGGTTAAGGTGCCTGCTCGCCTTCTGAAATTGGATACATGGCTTACGGAGAAGATGGTCGTCACCAGCGATGGTACCAGAGTCTCCAGCGTTACGCCGAGGGCTGCCCTCTACACCCTCATCACCGCTTATCATCCACACAAAGGTTCTGTTCAAAGATCCTTCGACCTAGGTGGAACCGGCGGATGGGAAGTTATAGAGAGATGGAATTTACCTGAGCTCCTCAGAGACGAAGCCTGTTCGCTTTCGCAGATTCTCCTCAAAGCCAAAGAAGCCCCCAAAGGCGAGATTGATCTGGTTCTGGGACCTGAGGTTGTGGGTATCATCTGCCACGAATCTTCAGGGCATCCAGGAGAAGCGGATAGAATACTTGGGAGGGAAGCCGCACAAGCAGGCGAGACTTATCTGAAACCAGATTCTCTTGGTCTCCGCATAGGCTCTCCAGGTGTAAATGTCGTAGACGACCCAACCGTGAAAGACTCATTCGGATTTTATAAGTATGACGAAGAGGGGGTCCGCGCAAGAAAGCGCACTCTGATCAAAGGAGGGGTCATCAATGAGTTCCTTCAGAATAGGGAGACGGGAAGTGTCTTTGGAGTGGAGAGCAATGGGTCGTCCAGGGCTGTGGCATATAACCGCGAGCCCATTGTAAGGATGGCAAACACATTTCTCGAGCCAGGTGACTACACCAAAGATGAACTCTTTGAGGGGATAAGAGAAGGTCTCTATATTAAAAATTTTATGGAGTGGAACATAGACGACAGACGTTTTAACCAGCGCTATGTTGGATTGGAAGCCTACCAGTTAGAAAATGGGAAGTTGAAAGAAAGAGTCAGGAACCCTATTCTCGAGATGACTACTATAGGTTTATGGTCAGCTATAGATGCAGTGGGAGAGGACTTAGAATTTAAAGCTGGCTATTGCGGGAAGGGAGACCCATCACAAGCGATACCCGTCTGGATGGGAGGGCCTCATGTACGCCTTAGAAAAGTCAGACTTGGAGGTGCTTGAGATGAGGAGAGAAGAGATCCCGTCTTATGTTCTCGATCTGGCGTTAAAACGAGGCGCGACTGATGTTGTTGTTGAGCTCGTGGAAGAGGACAAGAGGATTATTCGGTTCTCAAACAACGAGATATCAGCGTCGAAAGCCTATCATGAGATAATGTTGAACATGTTTTTGATGATCGAGAAGCACCGAGCTGCCACATCAGTACCTGTGTCGTCAGCAAAGAATCTAGAGAAGACGGTGCTGAGACTTGTAAAGACCGCCAAGATAACTCCGCCAGCAGAAGTCTACGCACCCCTACCAAATGGTCCTTTCCACTATGATCAGAAATTGCTGAAAGGTCTCAGAATCTCACTTGAGCCCAATGAGCTTATGGGCTACGTTGAAGAGGCAATAGAAAGTGCGTTAGGAGAGGGCGCTGAGAAAGTTGCTGGGACGCTTGTCGCAACAAGAGCAGAGATGACGCTGGCAACTTCAGGTCAGGTATGCGTTTCTGGAGAACAGACTGGCTTAGAGATGTCAGTTAGAGCCTTCACCTCAGCCATATCCTCAGGCCATTCGGTCTCCATCAGTAGAAATGCAAGTCAATTCAAGCCAGGCGAAGCGGGTAGAACCGCGGGGAAGATTGCCAAAGCAGCTGCTAACCCAAAGCAAGGTGAACCAGGCAAGTTCACAGCGCTACTGGGGCCATTGGTCTTCGCGGATTTGATCAGTCAAGTCGGAATTCTCTCTTCAGCATTCCTGGTCGACATAGGCCAATCTTTTCTCGTGGATAAGTTAGATTCCGAAGTTGCCTGTGAAAAATTTACCTTGATAGATGATCCTACGGTTGCTGATTCCTTCGGTGCAAAGGCGTTCGACGATGAGGGTGTCCCCACCAGAAGGAACGTCATTGTCCAGAAGGGTGTCCTAAAGACCTATTTGCACAACAGCACTACCGCCAAAAAAGCCGGAGTGGAGACCACGGGAAACGCCGGCCTTATATCACCGCACCCTTGGAGTCTAATGGTTGACCCTGGCAAAAGGACTTTGGAAGAACTCTTGGAAGATATGGATGAGGGAATCTACGTCACAAACGACTGGTACCTTAGATATCAGAACTACAGAGAGGGCGATTTCTCGGCAATCCCAAGAGACGGTATGTTCCTAATCAGAAGGGGAGAGATCTCTACGTCTATAAGGGATCTCAGAATTAGTGACAACTTCCCCCGAATCCTAAAGAACATAATAGCACTAAGCAAGTCTCGCTCGTGGATCAAATGGTGGGAAGTAGGTATCCCGACGCTGACTCCCCACGCGATCATAGAAGACTTAAACTTCACAAGATCGACAATGTAACTTGTCGGATTATAATTGAGGGCGCACAACCAGACTTGCCAGAAATCATGTCACACCGAATCTAAGTGCTCGCGACAAATAGAGGAAAGCACCCAATCTGAGACCGTTGATGAGTCTTGCCGAAGGCTATTTATGACCGTCATACAATCATTTAAATGGGAAATATCCCACGCAACTTATGAAATTCAAATGTAGGGGTGAGATGTCTGGGCTTAGGTGAAGATGCCGAGAGCAGGCCGCCCCAATTAGCTTACCTGGATCTGCTAGCTACTACGCTTACAGAACACGAAAAAAACCTTGACAAGCACATCAAAAGGTTGGTAAAGGTATCCAAAAATCTCTCAAAAATAGCGGTCAAGGAAAAGCCTAAGGAGGCAACCATTGTAAGGAAGGTTTCGGTCAAGGAGGCTGCTCCCGAAACCATTGTTTATATGAGACTAAGGGTGAACCGTCCCACAGACGAACTGACGTTAATCCTACAATCTCTGAAAGAATAGCCCTTTGATGACTGGAAATTCGTCGATGATAAAAAATCTGTTAAATGCTTGTTGGCCTATTGGTATTGAACGTAAACCTCGGATGGGAGGGCCTTCTTCTTGTGGTAGAGCTCGCCTTCGATCATCTTGAAGTACCCTATGACTTCCTTTCCTTTCTGGGTCAATGAGAAAACAGTTGTGCCTTCGTTAATCTCTTCACTCAAAAGACTTTGACTCATTAGAAAGTTGATGTATCTCTTGAGTCTCGTCCAAGAAAGGTTGGCGCGGTACATGATGTGTGTTGGTTTCTTTTTGCCGTCAGCTACCGCCCTGAGTATGTCTATGTAAATCTCCATTTGTGATCTTCGAGTCATT
>CAYURV010000023.1:0-11039 GCA_964447115.1 uncultured Candidatus Bathyarchaeia archaeon | reverse complement strand
TGGCTGATGTTCCCTTTTCTGAGGATTTCCGTCATGAACTCCTCTACATTCTTCAGTTCACTGTTAGTTACTTTAATCCCTCTATGGTGGAAGTGAACATGGCAGTCGATAATCGGCAAGTCTGCAAACTCAGAGAACTTCATCTAGATCAATCTCCTTTTACCTATCTTCTCGTTAAATGCCATAGTGCTTATTGATTTCTTCTTCGTAACTCCGAATATTGCCAGACTCCACATCGTCAACCTTGACACATTTTCGGAGCAATGAGGATTCGATCAAAGCGTATGATGCAGCCAAGTCCCTCAACCCTTCCCTTCCACTCGTCTCCATCTCCCTTTTCTCCTTGATCGCTCTAAGGAACTCCAAGGTCTCCAGAGCCATTGGGTCTTTTATACCATGGGGGAAGAAGCTTTCCTTGTTCTCGCTGCTTGCCTTCTTCTCGAAAAGCTCCTCAACTTCAGTCTTCGTTCCGTCATCAAATATTACCGCGTTGCCTTTTATGCATCCCCGTGTTCCATATATGGTTCTGTGGATGGAAAGCGGCTCTCCGTGGCCTGCCCATGAGAAGAAGACTTGACCTATTGCCTTGTTTCTAAATCTTAAAAGGCTGAGGAAAGTGTCGTCGACATCGCTCGGAGTCCTCTCTGTTATTCTTCCAAAATCATCTCTGGTAAACCTTTCTTTTTCTAGGGTCTCAACTAGGCTTGACACTTCATCGATCTCTCCGCAGAGATAGCGTAGAATGTGGAAAACGTGAACTCCCATGTCAACTGTGGCTCCACCCCCTGCGAAGAGTTTCTTGTGTCGCCAGGAGGTCTCAGCGACTATCTTGTCTGGAGACCAATATCCGCCCATTATCCCGCTTAACACAATCTGCACATCTCCAATGAAGCCTTGGTCGATCACCCACTTAGACATCCTTATGTCCGGGTAATACCTGGTATTCTCAGCTACACCCAACACCAAGCCAAATTTATCCGCAGCCTCAACCATCTTGCGTGCAGCTTTAACGGTCAAGGCAAGAGGCTTCTCGACGAGAACATGTTTGCCAGAATTGATGCTGGCCAAGGCTATGTAGTGATGAGAGAAAACTGAGGTGTAGACTTCAACAGCATCAATGTCAGCCTTCCTAAGCATCTCTCCATAATCATCATATACCTCCACATCAATGTCAGTTTGGAAGTCGTAAACGTAGATATGAGGCAAAGCCAAGGAATCACCGGGAGGCCCAACAGCCTTCCTCGGCGGAGCTCCTTCCCCTCGACGTCTAAACCTTTTTGCATCTTCAACCTTCCTCGCGCACAGGGCTTTGACTCGAACATCAATACCATTCTTAACGAGAGACCTGTAGCCGTGCAGATGTGCAGGCATTATACGGCCGCAACCAATCAAACCCACTTTTAACATGGGGCGCCATTCACTCCGTTATTTTCAATTCTCGGAGGTATACTGCTCTATCATCTTTCATTGAGATGAGACCTGCTTCAAGGATTGCTTGGGCGTCTCTGTTATGTGGTCCAGAGACTAGATCGTCAAAGGGCTTATCTTCTTGGATGCAAGTTACGAAGTGTTCTGGAGCGGTCCGTCTTCCCCTTTCTAAGGGACCCGCCTTGACTGTTTTCCAGCCCTTGTCTTCCGACGTGCAGATTCGTAGCTCTTTTCCGGCTGCCATGACCCCTTCACTTCCGTTTATGACCAATGTGTATCTTGCTGGAACCCCTTCTCCAACTTGAGACCACGAAGCCTCCGCTATGCCCATTGCCTTCTCGTAGCCCATTAGCAGCACGGCGTTATCTTCCACTACGAGATAGTCTCTAACATAGGTCCCGCCAAGGGCAACACACTTATCAGGCACTCCAAGGATCCATCGGCACATGTTAGCCCCATAGCAGCAGTAGTCCATGAATGCTCCAGCTCCATTCAAATCCTTATTGTAAAGCCATTCGTAGAAGTATGGTGAGCAACCAATCTCCTTAGGTCCTTGGTGGGCTGCCCTATATCGCACTTGGAATAATCTTCCCACTGATCCTTCCTTAGCCAGTCTGTAGGCTTCTCTGAACGTGGTATACCAGGCAGTGGGGTAGTTGATCATAAGTTTGATTTTATGTTTTCTCGAAACCTTCAGCATCCTTTCTGCTTGCTCCAAGTTTGCCGCCATCGGCTTCTCAACCATCACATGAACCCCCTTCTCGGCGGCTAATTCGGTTACATCTGCGTGACGGCTGTTCTCAGTATAGACGATGACCGCGTCAATCTTCTCCTTTGAGAATAGGTCTGCGTAAGAACGGTAAGTTCTAAGTCCTAGTTCTTTTACTTTGACCAGCAAAGGCTTATTCACATCTGCAGCGCACGTGACTTCAGCATCTTTGATCTGTTTGAACTCGCTCAGAACCCCCCAGATATGGTCGTGAACCAGGCCCACGACTCCAATTCTCATTTTACCTGTCATTAGATCACCAATCTAACCACTTTTCTTACGCCTAATATATCTTGTTTTCCCGTCTTGTTCTAAGAATCTAAACAGAGCATTGCCTGCAAGTCAGAAATGTTGCTTCTTCGCAGCCCTGTTTTACGGCTGTACCGTTCTCGCCCATATTCTGCATGTTCCCTCGACGCTGACCATACATGATCCTACTGGTGTCCAAGGTGTACAGGTCTTCATGAAGAGTGGACACTCAGTAGGCCTGGCTTTACCAACAATAATAAGAGGGCACTTGCAGCCGGGCTGCGAATCCACGCCCTTCTCGATCTTTATCCCCTGTCTCAGATGGGCGTCAAGCCCCATGTACTCTTCGCGAAGTGTAAGTGTGGAAGACGGGATCACGCCCAGTCCACGCCAGTTCCCATCTTTCGCGTCGAAAACACTGCGGATCATCTTCTGAGCCTTTACGTTGCCTTCCCACCGGACAGCCCTCGTATATTCATTTTCCAGACGTGGGTTTCCCTTGTTAATTTGTTTTAGAATCATGTAGATGGCAAAGAGGACATCTAAAGGTTCGAATCCTGCAACAACTGTCGGCATCTGGTACCTTTCAGGGAAGATTTTGTAGGGTCTAAGCCCAATTATAGTGCTGACGTGACCGGGAGCAATGAACCCGTTCATATTCAAGTCTTCCATCTCAACCAACAGCTGCATGGCAGGCGGAATCAGACGGTGAGCGATGAGGAAACTGAGATTCTCGGGAGGCTTACCCAAGATTTCAACGGCGGTTGAAGGCGCTGTAGTTTCGAAACCAATAGCGAAGAAGGCGAACTCCTTACTATCCTCGTTTCTGGCTATCTTGACTGCGTCCCCAACGCTATAGACAACCCTAACATCAGCCCCTTCAGCTCTAGCGTCTAATAGTGACCTACATGAGCCAGGAACACGGAGAACATCGCCGAAACACGTAACAGCAACGCCTTTCAGGGCGAGCTCGACAGCTTCATCAATCTCAGAAGCTGGCACGATGCAGACTGGACAGCCGGGACCAGCAATGACCTCCACATTGACAGGTAGAAGTTCCCTCAGCCCAAAATGCGTGATTGTCCACTCATGCGTCCCACAGACATGACAGATCTTTACGGGACCTTCTCCCAACGTGAGCTTCCGGATTTTTTCAATTACTCGTCGAGCGAGAGAAGGATCTCTAAAACGTAAATTCTCAGCCATATTACTTTATACTCAACCAGCCATATTTATTCTATGCAAACATCACTATATGAGTCTTTGAGGGCTGATGTCGTTTTGAGAGTCTTAAGTCTTTTATCATCTGATCTTAAGATTACACCCGATCAAGAGTCTAGGGCACAGTTATTAGAGCTGCATAAGTAGTTTCTGCAGTTCTTATCATGCGGACGACTAAGCAAAGGCTAAGAGACAAAGCTCTGCACTATAGGTGGAACATTTTACGGGACAATTCTAAGCATTTCATAGAAAAGAAGTATAAAAATTAAACTTTAATTTAAAAAGTACTTTAAATAGGTTCTCTTCAATAAGAAGAATTCGATTTCCAATTTTAGAATGATATTAGGAACATATTTGGGCTTGATTTTGCCTCACAAAACCTTATCTGATTATTGCCGAAGGGGGTATTTTGCGAGGTATAAACAATGTCCGAGAAAAAGCCACTGAAGAAAGAGGAAAAAGAGGAAAAAGAGGAAGAGTGGGAAGAGGAACCCGAAGAGGAAGCATGGGAAGAAGAGTGGGAAGAGGAAGAGGAAGACTGGTAGTCACCTACCAGGCCTCGCGAAAAGACCGAGAAAAGACCGAAGAACTAAGAAGAAAGGAGCCAGACATCGCAGTTCGGGTTCAACATCGCAAAAGTAAAGCTCTTTTTTTTATTATTCAATTTATATAAAAACAAATACCTGTAGTGGATCATATACGCTTTACAGTTCTGTACTTCCTAACTATCCTGCTCAGGTTCAACCTTCAGGAGCTCATCCCAAAGACGCAGGGTCTCCAGAGCTTCTGCTTCATCCAGGACTTGGATAGCGTAACCGGCGTGAACCAGAATGTAGTCGCCCACCTTGACATCTACCAGAGCTATGTTCACTTCTCGGAAGACGCCATTACCGAAGTCCACTTCGGCTAAGCTTTTCTTAACGTCTAGAACCTTGGCTGGAATCGCCAGACACATGGGCATCAACTTACATAAAGGGTCTCTGGGAGAAATAAATCCATTACTATTCAGAACTACGGAAGCCTGCGACAACGGCTTGCCCAAAAGATGTGCCACCATCCCCCGGTGGAATTGCTTCATGGACCAGAAATCGCAAACCAGAAGATTCAACGATCCTTCGTATGGATAAAGTCATGATCTCATTGTATGCAACACCGCCTGAGAAACCAATCGTTTTGACACCTTTCTCGCAGGCTTTCTCTATGGCTAGTGTAGCCAAACCTTGAGCCAGAAATATGTGAGCCGCGAGGGCCAAGTTTGCCTTGGAAATCCTGTCCTTGTTCTTGAATATTTGCAAAAGCATTTGGGTCGTGTTCAAAGTGTCCCCTTCTATTTTAGGTTCGATTCTATAGGTATCCTCACCTCCCAATGCTAGGGATTCAAGTTTCATCGCAGGCTCACCCTCATAAGTCCTTTCATAACAAACGCCAAGAACGGCCGCAGCAGCATCTAAGACCCTTCCACAACTGGTCGTCTTAATTGCGTTAGGGTTTGTCCTGAGCTGATGAAGAATTAAACGAATCTCGCTTTCGCCATACGGAAACTTATCCTGGTTCTTGATAAGCCAATCTTCTACGTCCATCTGACCGTTAAGCATTCCTGCAGCAACCCTCAGGGGATACCGTGTAGCCAAGTCTCCGCCAATCAATGGTTGTTTTTGAAGATGAGCCAGCCGCTTGAAGCCCGGAGACTCTTTGCTGCAGAAAAGAATTTCGCCACCCCATGCTTCACCATCTGTGCCATAGCCGTAGCCGTCACAAGAGATGGCAACAATCTCGTCAACACCGTGCTCAGCCATCAATGAAGCCGCATGCGCGTGATGATGCTGTACTTGGACTACCTGCCAGCCGTTCTGCTCAGCAAGATCCTTGGCGAGCTTGGTAGTTGTGAATTTTGGATGCAGATCACACGCAACCGCTTCGACTCTGCTGTTTGTCAGACGCATTAGATGTCTGGTTGCTCTTTCTAGAAATTCGCGCGTCTCAATATTCTCAACATCACCTACATGTTGAGAAATGAAGGCCTTATCATCCAAGAGAACGCAGGCCGTATTATTCAGCTCTCCACCCAAACCGATGGTGCAACGTCTACTTTTCCTCTTAAGGATTACCGGAGCGGGCGCGTAACCACGCGAACGCCTTATGAAGACTTGCCTTTCGCCATGAACTCTGGCGACAGAGTCGTCGCATCTGTGGGCTATTTGTCTATCATGAAAAAGAATATAGTCAACAATGTCGCCAATCTTCTTCAATGCTTCACTGTTATCCCTTATGATTGGCTGATTAGGCGGGTTAGCACTGGTCATCACAAAAGCCGGATCACTAACTTCAGCAAAAAGCATGTAGTGTAACCCTGTGTAGGGCAACATGACCCCGACATTATGCAGACCCGGAGCGATCAGGTCTGAAAGATAGTATTCTTCGCTCTTCTTCAGCAGAACAATTGGACGGGCATATGAGGTCAAGAATTCATTTTCTTGCTGGTTTATCTCCGCAAAGGTGCGAATAGTTTCTAGGTTTGGAGCCATGATCGCGAAGGGTTTCTGCCTTCTGTGTTTGGCTTCTCTAAGCCGGATCAACGGTTTTTCAATGACTGTGGATGTGGCAACGTGAAAGCCGCCGTAACCTTTGATGGCGACTATGTATCCTTCAGATAGAAGTCTACCCGCTTCTTGAATAGGGTGTTCGTATTCTGCGAGTTCCCCCTTCGAAGTCCCTAGGTATGCTTTGGGCCCGCATTTAGGACAAGCAACTGTTTGTGCGTGAAAGCGTCTGTTCAGTGGATCTGTGTACTCTCCTTTGCAGAAGGCGCACATCGGGAAAGTACTCATGGTAGTGTTTTCGCGGTCGTATGGAAGCCTTTCAATTATTGTATATCGGGGGCCGCAGACTGTACAGGTGATAAAAAAATAGTCATGCCTAGGATCAACAGTAGATCGAAGTTCACTCAGGCATTCGTCACATATTGCGATGTCTTGTGGTATTACCGAACCCGAGAGCTCCGATTCTTCAGAGCTCTTGTAGATTGTGAAGCTTTCATACCTGTTGCTTCCGCTTAAGGTCTCTGTAATTACTTCGTGAATCCTTGCCAAAGGAGGCTTTTTATTTTTCAAGTTCATGCAGAACTTTTTGATGTCGCTTTCATCACCTTCTAGAAGTATCTCTACGCCAGCATCGCCCCTGTTCCGGACGTAACCGTTGAGATGGTTCTTAGTGGCAATCCGGTAGACAAAGGGGCGGAAGCCCACGCCCTGCACTATGCCTGTGACTTTGATTTTTACGCGCAATGTGCGACATCTCAGGTAGCTTAAGACAAGATCAGCAAAATATAATCTTAGCTTCCATGAAATCCCGCGAAGAAGATGTTTAGCTCGTTTCTTCTAACGCCTTCCTTACGATTCCTGCGATCTCCTTGGATACTTTCCGAAGTCTAGGCGTTAGGTCTTCTCCAAACTCAACCTTCTCAGGCTGTATACCGAGGAGCACGACTTTTGCCTTAAGATTCCCGCGCAAGATTTCAGCGAAGAGGGAAAGTGGCATCGCATGGGTCGATAAAGCGGTTCCAGGTATCTTTTCCGGCGGAATAAGTCTTGCTTCTCCACTTTCCGCCTCAAAGTACGCTGCGTCGATCATTAACACATGAGAAGGTTTGAACATTTCTAACTCGCTTAGGAAGTTTTCCGGGACCATTTCGCACTCGAAGAGCTTTACGTTCTCTGGGACCTTTCTTCTAAGCGCCTTGAGTATTTCTATACCTACGGCATCGTCTCCTCGAAGAGGGTTTCCTATCCCAAGCACGGCTAGTCTTCGATAATCTTTTAGCCAAGATGCGATCTGGTCCTTTAAGGTCAAAGTTCGGTCGCCTTTAACACATCAAGATCTTTAGACACGGTTATTTCTATGAAAAGCATATTTACTGGATTTCAAGATTGCCTTAAGCCTACAAGGAATATATATCTTGTCATCCTCTTATCTGAGTTCGGTGGGATAGCGGATGGTTAAATTTGGGCTAGATCTGACAATATGGCCTTGGGAGTATCGATCATTTGACGAAATTGTCGATATTGCCTGTTTGGCAGAGAAGTATGGCTTGGACTCTTTATGGATGTCGGATCACTTGATGTTTATAACATTGGACAAGGGTTCCTTAGAGGTATCTACCTCTTTGGCCGCTGTGGCTATGCGCACTAGGCGTATAACAGTGGGGACGAAGGTTCTCTGCGCGCCATTTCGGCACCCGAGCCTCATAGCAAAGACTGGTGTAACGTTAGATATCATCTCGAATGGTCGTTTCATCCTCGGCATAGGGGCCGGATGGTATAAAAGAGAGTTTGAGGCCTTCGGTTTCCCGTTCGAGAACAGAGCTAACCGCATAAAGGAGACCGTAGAGATCATCAAGATGCTTTGGACAAAGTCAGTTGTAAATTATGAGGGAAAGTACTATAGGATCAATAAGGCTGAGTCACTGCCGAAACCGTTACAGAAGCCACATCCACCAATTTGGATTGGTGCTGAAGGTCCGCGAATGCTGAAACTGACGGCAGAACTTGGGGACGGCTGGATTATAGCGAATCCAACCGTTGAGAGCTTTCGCCAAAGATGGAGCTTAATTAAAGAGCACGCTAAGAACTTGGGCAGAACAAGCGAAGAGATTGAGGCGGCTTACTATGTATATGCAAGCATAGCAGCTAAATCGGAAACAGCATCGAAATGTGCTGAGGAGCATATCTTACCTTGGGCGAGAGGTCTGACACCGAATCTATCTATGGAAGATTTGAGAGAAATTTGCATTGTCGGAGATCCTGATGAATGGATACGCCGGATCGAAGATTATGTGGCAGCTGGTGCGAGGCATGTCATCGTTAAGATCGTTCCCCTCAGTCGAGCCAATCTTCGACTCTACGCGGACAAGGTGGTTACTCATTTCAAAGAACAGAGCTGAAGTGTCTTAGTACCTGATCAACAATCCATCTTGAAAGAGTGTAACTTTCATGCGGGCCTATGTGCCTTGCCCTTTGCGGATCGATGTGAGTAGAAGTGCCCGTGTTTCCTTACCGGTGAATACGCCTTCAACGTAGAAATCAGTAGTAGCCTCTTGCTTGACTGTGCCTGCGTCAGAAGAAATCCAATAGCGTCCTATCGTTATCATCGTCATGTTACTTTCCTCATACGTGAGATTCTCGTGTTCTTTGTATGCGACTATCGCGCAGAAGTATCTTTTGTCGTCTCCCGCTAACACTTCGTCAAAGCCTTCCACTATCTCTTCGCCAACGATCTTCCCTTCGTAATTCTTGCCTTCAACAGTAAGCGTATAGTTGCTCTCGTAGCTCCAGGTCTTTCCTTTTGTCAACGGGAAAGGAGACTCGGGAAGAGGAACCTCATAGATACACTCCATGCTGTTCGACACCCAACTCCGTAGTGCGCCGTCTTGGTCAAGGTAGTAGGAAGTCGTTTGATCCGGTACTTCAATCCTGATCTCTGTCTCGCTCACCTTTACCCATCTAAGAGGCCTCTCGTTCCCGTCAACCCACTCAGTAAAGTTCTTTTCAGTCCCAACGGGGAGATCAGGTCTCCCCACCTCTTCTTTAAGGCCTTCTACCTCCTCAAGATGTACTTCAGTCTTGGCTATGAGTGACGCCAGGTTCAGTATCAATTGGTAGTTGTCATCAACGTAACAATAAGGCTCATTAAGGAAGGTCAGATCGCCAAGGGCGACGACGGTACCATTTCCTCTTTCAGTCATGACCATGGTGGCGTAGATGCCGGCTTTCTCCGCCGTAGAAGAGTACGTGTCATTCGACGTCCATGCCAGCTCTTTCCCGGTTGAACGTATATGAGTGCTCGTGAAGAAAACAAGGGACCTCAAGCCATAAGTCAGCTGACTGCTGGTGAATTTTCTGACGTATATGTTCCTGTATAGCCCGAAATGTTCTTCCTCGTTGTATAGATATCCCTTTGCGAAGGAGAGACCGAAATTTACCGAAAGAGAGTTTATGGGCGCAATTATGCCTTGCAGTAGTCCTTGTGTTCCGATGTATTCCCATCCTGGGTCAAAGAATATTACAAGTAACCCGCCTTCGTCAACGAACTTTCTGATGCTTTCGCACTCGTCGCTTGTGTAGACTTCGGTTGGCGATGCAACTATGAGGCAAGAGGCATTGGCTAGCTTGGAACTTAGGTCATATCTTTGAGAGACGAGACTTACAGTAGCATTTCTCTTCGCGAGCTCCGCTATGAGAATATCGAGGTCCCACCATGATATCTGGTTTCCATGGGAGACATCAACTAGGACATTACCTTCACCAGCAACGAGTTCAGCTGGATATTCTGGTGATTGTGAGCTCTGAGTAATGATTTTGGGGGGAAGGTAGATATAATGAAGTGCTGGCGGAGGGTGAAGGTAATCTAAAGCCTGCAGTGTCAGGTTCCTTGATTCCAGCGTGTAGTTGGAAAAGTTTTGTGAAAACTGGTAAGTGCCAGTTCCAAGGGCTACCAGCTCAACAACCTGATACTCTACGAGTCCAGCACTCTGGGCCGCCTTCGTTATTGCCTTCTGCATTGATCCGAGGTCGTCCACTAAACCCACCTCTAAAGCCTCACTTCCCAAGTAAACCATCGCCCTCTTTAGCTGGGTTGACGAAAGCTTAAGGCGGTCACCTCTATTCTTCTGAACTGCTGAGACGAAGTTGTCCAGAGCGCGACTTAAGTTGAAGGGAAACATAAGTGGGGAGAAGCCTGTGACCTTATAGGCTCCAGTCTCGAGTACTGATTCTGACGGTATAAGTATGGGCGGACCGCTTCCTATGACTCCGATGTTTCCTACGAATGAAGTGGGAAGAGCATAAATGAAATCGGCTGCTACTGTGATATAATATCCTCCGGAAAGGGCTGTGACAACAGATGCTACAAGAGGCTTCTTTGCCTCGAGCTCTAGAAGGTCGTGGTATATCTCCTCGACATAGTCAGCGAAGCCGCCTCCGGAGTCAACCGTCAGCACAACAGCCCTCACACTTTCGTTGAGCAGAGCTTGGTTTATGAGGTTCGTGTACAGGCTAACGGTTGAAGGGCTTTCTATATAACCTTCAACCCTTATGATGCCCACAATATTCCTTCCCTCAACCGATGGGTATCTTGATATCTGTACATACACTCCAGAAACAGCCAGGATGCAGATTATGATCGCTGCTATGACCTCTCGTCTCCACAGCCTAGACCGCAAGGTCTCATAAACCGTCTTCTTCTCTTGATTAGCCTGACCTAGAGATCGGCTCATCTAGAATTCTCCTCTTCAGACAAGAGTAACAGACCAATTTATTTAAAACTTATGGGAACCATGAAACGACACTCTATACGCCACAGGTACTTCAACGCTAAT
>CAYURV010000022.1:2420-11053 GCA_964447115.1 uncultured Candidatus Bathyarchaeia archaeon | reverse complement strand
GGTTGACGCTTACGATTACCGTCTAGGTATATCTCAAAGATGCGGAGCAGATAATGTCCTCAATCTGACCCAAGTTGATCTCGAAGATTCAGTAAAGCGCGCTACCAACTGTAAGGGCGCAGACATTGTGATAGAAGCTTCAGGGAATCCGCAGGCAATCACTACAGCGCTTCAACTTGTTGGAAGATACGGCAGAGTCATAATCTTAGGTAGCCCTAGAGGAACAACAGAGGTCAACTTCTACAGCTCAGTACATAGGAAAGGTGTTTCCATTATAGGTGCCCACGAGACCGCAAGACCACTCTATGAGTCTAGTCATGGATGGTGGACCGAAAGGGACGACTCCGCTTTGACGATGAGACTAATAGCTAGAGGCTTACTGAAAGTCAACGACCTCGTCACAGCAAAACTGAGCTACTTGTACGCGGAAGAAGCATACAGGCGACTCATCGAATCGAAGGACAGGTTTCTAGGGATAATCTTGGATTGGAGGGCGCCCGAGCATTATCTACTCACAGACGGATCAAAGGATGTAACAGAAAGGGTAAAGAAATGTAATGCGTCTGACTATAACAGAAAGTGAATACCGTGTCTTGTTGTGGCGGCAAGAAGAAGGAAAAGAATAAAGAAAAGAAAACAAAGTAAAAATAGATTCTGATTGAGTACCAAACTGTGACAAACCTCTCTCCTATTCTTAAGGAGGAAACCTTCCAGGACTGACGTTAACTTTATTTTAAGCTCAGTCATAGGAAGAAGACAATAGAGGCCTTAAAACGTTACTCGGGTTTGAGGATAATTTTCAAGCCTTCTTTGTTCTCGACCTTCCTAAAGCCTGTTTCCCACTGAGCCAAAGGCAAGACGTCGGATATTAACTCCTCAGTCTTTACTAACCCCTCACTCAGCAGTCTCAGTCCTTGCCTCCAGAATACCCATCTCTGTCCAAGGCTTCCTCTGAGCGTTAATTCTTTATAGGCGACAGTGTCGAAGTCCAGTTCGAAGTCCCGGCCAGTTAAGCCGATTTGCGTATATCGTCCCATCCGTCTGACAAGCTGGAAGCCCATTCGTACTGCGCTGGGTGATCCCGAGCACTCGATGAAGACGTCTGCTCCGGCATCATCAGTCAGGCCAGAGACAACTTCCCAAGGATCCTCAGTTTGGACATTCACTGTAACGTCAGCTCCCAATCTCTGCCCTAGTTCAAGCCTCTTGTCATCAAGCCCAGCACCGCAGAGGACGACGAAAGCCCCTTTAACTTTGGCTAGCTGAAGACTCAACAGACCGATGGGTCCAGGACCAGCTATAACGATAATGTCGCCTGGCGAGATGACTGTTTTTTCATAGACCCCGTTAACGCAACAAGCCAAAGGTTCACTTAGGGCACCAGATAGCAGGCTTACATTGTCTGGCAATCTATGCACGAGACGCTCTGGAACGACGCAGTATCTCGCAAAAGCCCCATTGAACCAGTAACCAATTAGGCGTTTCTGAGCGCAAACGTTGTAGTTTCCAGTTCGGCAGGGTATACATTCGCCGCAGACCTGGGCTGATGTCTCGCTCGTGACCCTATCGCCGGCCTTCCACTCTGACACATTTGGGCCTACTTCGGTTATCACCCCGCTGAATTCATGCCCCATTATCACTGGCGGCCTTAACAACAACTTGATGTCCCCATGGTAAATGTGAAGGTCTGAGCCGCAGATTCCAGCAGCCTTAACTTCGATCTTCACCTCGTCTGATCCAGGAGTTGGTTCGGAGACATCTCTAAGCTCAACGTTTCCCTCACCGAGCGCATATTTAATAACAGCCTTCATGGCTCTCCGCTCCGTTCGCCGCAACTTCAAGATTCGATGGTTCACCTTGCTGTTATCTATATAGAATATAGCGCTTATCTGATAAAGACTTCCCTGACCCAGCTGGAATTCGGTCCGCACGGGTTGCTTACGTTACTTTCGAGATTTCAGCGACAATCGCATCGTTTAGCTTTATGATATCCGCTGTCCTAAGTTCCAGAAGTCTGTCACGTGATCCTCCTCCGCAGTAGACTGTGTGGTATTGGAGAAGGGATTCGTCGACCACTGTGCGCATGTGGGTCTTGTGCCCAATTGAAGGGGTCCCGCCGGGAGAGTAACCACTAATCTTCTCAGCTTCAATGAATGGAACTAAGCTAACATTGTGTACAGAAAGCGCGTTGGCTGCCGCCTTTAGATCGACTTTTCTATCGCCGGGAACTATCAAGAGCACGGTTTCACCCTGATCCGTCTTCGAAACAAGGTTCTTCGTCACTCTCTGAAGCTCAACCCCAGTGACCCTTGCCGCATCTGCCGTATGAACCGTCTCAGGTTTATTTATGAACCTATGCCAGACTTTATTCCGGTCAAGGTATTCTCGCAGGTTATTCTCGCCCAAGTTTATCGCCTCGCAGGCCAATAGGTTCCTCACGCCGCTAAGACAGTATTCAGTTGTCTAAATGATTCAGGTGCTGTCTTAAATGTCTGTGTAAGGAGAAGGAATATAGTTGTCAATCCACTTCATGGGTGCGGTAGCCAATGAACCCTTATGGCGACTGCTCAATACTTATGTGCTAGAACTCAAGGCTTGCTGAAAAACCTGGAGCAGATTCTTTTATGATAAGCGTGGTCCTGAACGAGAGGTCTTGCCCCGCTGGTTCCTTATTGATCTTAGGCTGGCTTATCTTCATCGATCAACAAATGCCTTTAAATTGAGCTTTCCAGCTTTCATCTTGGGATTAACCCTTTTTCCTTCATTGACGTGCAGAGTCTGCAGAAGTTTGACGTGACTTCATCAGAGCTCATTCTACCCTTTGCTATGCCCTCAGCGGTCTCGCTGGCAGCAGCCTTGATCAACGGTAAAATCTGCTCAAAACCAGACAAACCCTTATGGCCCCGTTTCGAGTGAATGTACTGGCTTATGGCAGCCTGGGTTGTCCCAAGTTTCTTTGCAGCCTCGATCTGTGTGAAGTTGTATTTACCGATTAGTTCCTTCGCAACCATAGACCTCAAGACAGGCAGGATGTAGCGGCTAACAACCTCGCATGAAGGATACATTTCCCTCATCTTGATTCAATATAACACACTTATACCTTATAAATAAGTTGCTCCAGCCATATATACAAGATGGAGAGGGTTAGTCAGCATGGTGAAGATTGAAAGGATCGAAAGATATGCTCAGATCAGAAATGAGTACAAGAACGCTATAATAGTCCACCCTATCATGAGAGGCGGCATAGTACCAGAACATGCGCAGAAGAAGCTCGTTCAAGAAGGCTGGATAGGGGTTGGTTACTCAGCATGCTTCGATTGCCTCGAAGGAAGATCAGGACTCATTTCAAAGCCTCCGATAGCAGATTTCCTCGAGGATGTCGCAGAATTCTTTGGTGGAGACCGGGCTGAACATACACTTGGATGTCGGACAGCGCAGTTTGCAGTCATGAAAACTATTAGCAACTACGTGGAAAAAGAAGGTTCAAAAGACTATGCGAAGATTGTTGTGGCTGATCCTTTGTGTCATTATACGACTGCCATAGCTGCTGAAAAAACGGGCTTGCGTATAGTTGAGCCTCCGCACAGTGGATACCCGGAATACAAGGTTGAAGCTGAAAGCTTCAGAAACAAGATAGAGCAGGTCAGAAAGGAAACTGGTAAGTTGCCAGGCCTCATGATGGTCACTCACGCTGATCCCTACTACGGAAACCTAAACCCCGCGAAGGAGGTGGGGGACATAGCCGAAGAGTACGATGTGCCCTATATGGTCAACGCTGCCTACACATCGGGTGTTATGCCGGTCAACATGAAAGACCTCGATGCTGACTTTCTGACTGTCTCAGCCCATAAATCTATGGCTTCCTTAGGACCTCTAGGTTTCCTCGTCACCAATCATGAATGGAGCAAGAATGCCTTTCAAACCTCAAGAATCCTAACCGATTGGAGTGGAAGGTCTTTCGGGAAGAAAATTCCAAACATATTCGGTTGTAGTGTGGGGGGAATCCCATTAATATCTGCCATTTACTCTTTCCCGTACGTTGTGGAACGCGTCAAGAAGTGGGATCAAGAGCTCGAGAATTCACGCTGGTTCATCCATGAAATGGAGGGAATAGGCGATGTCATGCTTCTCGGCAAACGTCCTCACGTGCATCATTTGCTGCACTTCGAGACCCCGATCTTTTGGGAGATCTCGAAACGCCACAAGAGGAGGGGCTTCTTTCTGGCTGAGGAGATGATAAAGAGAGGCATAGTAGGACTGCATAGAGGACTGAGTAAACATGTAAAGCTCTCACTATATGGACTTCGACGAGATGACATTGAGAAGGTTAAAGAGGCTTTCTGCGACATCGTTGAGAAATACGTAAAAGAATTTAAGATCGATCGTGCTTCAACCGAAAGGATTGTTGATCAACGGGAGGATTGGCAAGAGTGACATCTACTGATCTTGTAGAGAAGATACAAAGCCTGAAGAAGACAAAAAAGGCGATCATCCTCGCACACAACTACCAACGTCCTGAAGTCCAAGACATAGCGGATTTCATCGGAGATAGCTTGGAGCTATCCCTTTGCGCAGCTCAAACCGAAGCCAAGACCATAGTCTTCTGCGGCGTGAACTTCATGGCTGAGACTGCTGCCATCCTCAACCCAGACAAGCAGGTGTTGATACCGGACAAGAATGCATGGTGCCCCATGGCAAGCATGTTGCCAGCTGAGCTTGTCCGCTTCTACAGGAAGAAACACCCTGATGCTAGGATAGTCTTGTACATCAACAGTCTGGCTGAGGCAAAAGCCTATTGCGATGCAGTCTGTACATCAGCTAACTCGGCCGAGATAATTGATAGAATGGATTCGGAGACGGTGTTGTTCGGACCAGACTCAAATTTGGCCAGGTATGCCCAGAAATTCACTGAGAAACGCGTGGTTCCCATACCGGCTTACAGTTTCTGTCCCGTTCACAAACTGTTTAACAAAGAAGCCATACAGCGTCTTAGGAGAACCTATCCAGACGCCGAGGTATTGGCTCATCCCGAGTGCAATCCAGACGTTTGGGCAGTCGCCGACTTTGTTGGGAGCACTTCCAAAATGTACAGAGAAGCCTTAATCTCTAAGGCTAAAAAGTTCATAGTCGCAACTGAGATTGGGCACCTGCACCGGATGAGGAAAGAGCGCAAGGATGCCACGTTCATACCAGCCTATGATGATGCAGTATGCGTGAACATGAAGCTCCACACTCTTGAGAAAATTTACTTCTCGCTGAAGAATGAGAGGCACCGGGTGAACGTACCACCCAAAATAATGAAGATGGCTAAGGACCCCATAGAGTTCATGCTCAAAACCAGGGAAACCCTAGCATAGGCATCATTGACCCCTTCTGTTGCCTTTGTATGTTAGGAAACAAGACTACTTCAAGAATCAATCTGTATACTCAGGGGGCGTGTTATCCGCCCCCGATTGGAGGTACAATTGCCACCACGTCGCCGTCTCTTAGTTTTGTATCAAACCCCGAGAGGATTTTTGAGTTTGCGCCATTGATCAGAAAATAGATCGCCGGATCAATCTTCTCTTTATTGTGGTACAGGTAGGCGCTTGCTTTTTCGCCGTACTTGAGGGCCACCTTTTTGATGAGATGGGCTAGAGTTGCCCCGGCTTCCATCAGCAGCTCTTCTTCCGCATTACCCACCAAATAACGTAAGGTCGTGTAATATCTCACCTTAACCTTCATGTGCCTCATCAAGATGAAGGAATTACGTTTTCATAAACTTAGTGCTTGTCCCTCAGTTCAAAGCGAAGGTAAAAAACTAGATGGACTGTTAGAGTGCAGATCGCAATCTTCATCTCTATCTTCGTCAACTATGCTTCTCAACCTTTTCCACAAGGCTAATACTCATGCTAAGCCGTCATAACGATGTTATCTAGGTGGAGTCGACGCCCACAGAAGCCCTGCGAGAGGCCTTTCGGATGAGGAGGCAGATATTGCTCTTGCTGGATAAGATTACCGTTTGCACCTCTTTAAAGAAAGTAATAAGTATTGTAAGTGAAACATACATTCTTCTGGGGATATGGGTACGAGCGGCGTCGACATTGACGAGCTGATTTCGGATTTCTCGCGATTCTATATACTCATCATCCTCTACGAAGGTCCAGCTCATGGCTACAGCATTCTCACCAGGTTCAGGAAAAGGGTGAAAAAAGACATCACCCCTAGTATTGTTTACCCATTTCTACAACTCCTGGAGCAAAAGGGTTTCTTGAAATACACTGTTAAGCCTGTAGGAAAGAGACAGAGGAAGGTTTATGAGCTCACAGAGGAGGGGAGAAAGCTCTGTACTTTGCTGTTTAAACGTTTCGCTGCTCTTGTTTCCACTGCCATCGAGCCGAGCTTGAACGTGTGTGCCAACTGCGGATGCAAAGTCTACGAAGGGGGACACGTAGACATCATTGATGGGAAAGAAACTGTCTTTTGCTGTAGACATTGCGCAGAATCCTACAAGATGGAGAGAGAAGCACACCCATTTGGCTTAGGTAAAAAGTAGTTGCATTTGTCATGCAAAGTTTGGGGCCTTGTTAAAGGTACTAATGCTAAACAGCCAAATCGAACAGGCGCCTCAGATCGAAACTCGTTCTCCCATGGTGCCGCGTTTAAACCTTCCCAACTCGTGTTCGACCTCTTTGAGTTGAGTCTCATCGAAGACAGGTCCGTCTTTGCATACTCTATACCCTCCTATGACGCAGCTTCCGCAGATGCCCATTGCACATCGCATGAGGCGTTCCAAGCTGGCTTGCATAATAGTCTTGTGCTTTCTGGCTAGGAGGTAAACCTTGCGAATCATAGCCTCATTTCCACAAGTATAGATTACATCAAACCTCATTGAGGAGAGAACCCTCCGTACAGCGTCTGTTGCGAGACCCTTCGTGCCGTGGCTGCCGTCTTCTGTTGTAAAGGTTAAATTTAGACCAGTCTCTACTGAAAGTTTGTTTAGTGGATTGAGGAAAAGCAGTTCGTCTCTGGTTCTGGCACCTTCAATCACGGATGTATTTATCTTTGCTTCAACAAGCATTTTTGTCAGCATCATGAGGGGAGCAAACCCGATGCCTCCGCCGACAACTAGGGCTTTTTTACCAGCCGTCTTGAAATGGTTGCCGAAAGGTCCCCGAACTCCTATTATGTCTTCTTTCTTCATATGGTTGAGCGCTCGGGTTGCTTTGCCAACCTCCTTCACGGTCACCGAAGACAGCTTGTTGCCTGCAGAAGAGAGGCTTAGAGGAATTTCGTCTACGCCCGGTATCCATACCATGACGAATTGGCCAGGCTTCGCTGAGAAGCAAAGCTCATCCTCAAAAAAGATTGTCCTAGTCTTCTTGGTTTCAGGTCGAATCTCCCTAATCCTAACTGTCCTCATCTGATTAGCGCCTATGTGCCAGCCCGACAATTTCCTTCACGCTCTTGTATCCCTTCTCTTTAAGAAAGGTGGCGATACCTTCAGCGATCGATTTGAAGACACTCAGATCTTCGTAGGCTATGGCTGACCCTATCTGGATGGCAGAAGCACCAGCTAGCAGAAATTCAACCGCGTCCCTCCAAGTTCTCACTCCGCCGCATCCGATTACGGGAACATCCACCGTCTCGTAGATCTCATATACACATCTAACCGCAATTGGCTTCACGGCTCCGCCGGAAAGCCCTCCAATCCTATTCGCCAGTACAGGCCTGCAGGTCTCAATGTCTATGCTCATGGCTTTAACAGTGTTGATAGCTGTGACCGCATCGGCTCCAGCCAAGACGGCGGCTTCCGCAAGCTCGGCTATGTTGGCAACGTTCGGGGTTAGCTTGGCGAAGACCGGCCTGTCCACAGCAGCCTTCACCTTCTTTACGATTTCTTTAATCGCTTTAGGATTCTGGCCTATCTCCACGCCGGTCCGTTTTACATGTGGACAGGAAAGGTTCAATTCCAGTGCGTCAGCGCCGGATTCGGCAGCTACCCTCGCAACATTGGCATATTCTTCAGAAGAGAAGCCGTAAACGCTGACAATCAACGGAACGTCGAGATCACTCAGATCTCTGATCTCCTGAGCGAATTTTCGGATGCCCGGGCTAGGAAGTCCTATGGCGTTGAGAAGTCCGCACTCAACTTGGACAACCGAAGGGTTAGCGTATCCTTCTCGAGGTTTGAGTCCGACAGATTTTGTTGTGACTGCACCTGCTCCAGCTCGGGCCACTTCCCTCAAAAAATCTGCTGATATGCCTAGTATTCCTGCGGCTAGAATCGTTGGGTTGCGAAGGCTTAGCCCAGCTATCTCGGTTCTGAGCCTTTCTGACTCCAGCATGGCCATCAGAAAGTCTTCAGATGTTTGGCTATATTAAGGTTTAAGCCCCGAACCCAAACTAAATTTATATTCATATCTTTGATAATTATTAATTATATTCTGGTTAGAGGGGAGAAAATTTGAGCGAATATCTAGAAGCAATAGTGAGAGTTATTGCAGTGGGGGTTCCTGCTCTGTTGATAGTTTTGGGCTTCTTCGCTTTTGTCGGTGGTTCCCCTATTAAGGCTATTGGGACACTCGTAGAAGCGATAGGCGGTAAGGGAATAGGAGATGCAGGGATGAAATCTCTCGGACTAGGTATGATTA
>CAYURV010000022.1:0-2320 GCA_964447115.1 uncultured Candidatus Bathyarchaeia archaeon | reverse complement strand
GGCGGTAAGGGAATAGGAGATGCAGGGATGAAATCTCTCGGACTAGGTATGATTATCGTGGGAATTGCCCTCTATATCATCGAATTCATAGTATATGCTTATTTGGAGAGCCAGTAACAATAAAGCCACTTTTTTATGACATGAAGCCTAGTGGGTTTAGGATTAGGGTTTATGAGTGCCCTCCAAACTTGCCAAAACATATTTTGATGGAAAAGGTTATTCGCTCGGCGGAGAAATAAAAGTTGAAGGTTTGTGGTGAAGGGTTTTGAAAGCGACTATCATCACGTCGGTCATGGGAATTCTGGCTTTTGGGGAGGATGCGAAGATTGTGGGGAAGGTGCTCTTCCCAAAGGACGCGTTGGGAATAACCGAAAAGTTAGGAGCGATTGAGTCCGGCAAAGTAATTAACGAGATCACGGTCTTGGTTCAGAGACTGAGAGAGAAGGGGTATACGCCTTTTGTGTTTGAGAGTCCCGAGTTGGCTCAAGCCGTTCGAGAAGAGATGGGTGTCGAAGCCGTGGTCGAACCGCAATCCACGATAGGCGAGGCTTTGCGAGAAGACCTAGGAAGATTCGCGGTTGAAGTAGGCTTCGTTGAAACACCCTTGGAGATGTCAAGATGGATTCATGACGTATCAATGGAAATATCTAGGATGAGAGTTCGGAAGGCAACGGAAAAGAGGGATCTCATAGTTGTACAGGCTATTCAAGCGTTAGACGATTTGGACAAGACGATGAACTTGCTTATGAACAGGATACGCGAGTGGTATGGGCTTCACTTCCCTGAGCTAGACCGTCTCGTAGAGAAACATGAGGTTTATGCAAAACTTGTGAACAGCATAGGCAAGAGAGAGAACTTCACACTAGAGAGATTTAAGGGCGAAAACTTACCCGAGAGCAAGGTTTTGCAGCTAGTCAAGGCTGCGGAAGGGTCGATGGGCGCCGACTTATTCGACGCCGACATGGAACAGGTACAAAAGATGTGTAAAAATGCCCTAGGGCTATTCGACGTCAGATCAAGCCTTGAGAGATACATAGAGGAAGTGATGAGTGAAGTCGCCCCGAACACTTCAACCCTTACTGGAGCGACTCTAGGAGCAAGACTCATTGCTCTAGCCGGCGGTTTAGACAATCTAGCCAAAATGCCAGCCAGCACAATGCAGGTTCTAGGCGCTGAGAAGGCTCTTTTCAGATCGTTAACGACTGGTGCCCGTCCTCCCAAACATGGCATACTCTTCCAGCACACACTCATCCACGGATCTAAGCGTTGGCTTAGAGGTAAGATTGCCAGGGCTTTCGCAGGGAAGCTCGCGATCGCCGTGCGGACCGATGCCTTCAGCGGGAAATATATTAGCGGTAAGTTGAAGGAAGACCTAGAGCAAAGGGTTGAAGAGATAAGAAAGAAGTACGAGCAACCTAAGGCTGAACCTTCAGAAGGTAAGCAGAAGAAGGAATTTAAGGCATTCCACAAGAGAAGGAAGAAGCATGGACGTAAAGGTTGAGCCCTATCCTGGGTTTACAGGCGTTTATCAAGTTATACTTGAAGATGGATCGCTGAGACTTGCCACTAGAAACCTTGCTCCAGGTAGAAACGTCTACGGCGAACAACTTCTCAAATATGCTCAAGATGAGTACAGGCTTTGGGACCCTTTTAGAAGTAAACTTGCCGCGGCAGTCCTGAAGGGACTGAAGCATCTCGCCATAGGACCAGATGCAAAAGTACTATATCTAGGTGCGGCTTCTGGAACCACCGCCAGCCATGTCTCCGACATCATTAGTGAGGGAGGCAATGTCTTCTGTGTGGAGTTCGCGCCCAGGTCTATCCGAGAACTAATAGACAATGTGTGCAGGTTTCGGGTGAACATGGCGCCGATTTTGGCAGACGCGAGGCTTCCACGGAAATACGCTGCGCTGGTAGGTAGGGTTGATGTCATCTACTGCGATATTGCTCAGCCGGAACAGGCTAGAATCCTGGTGAACAACGCTGACGTGTTCCTCAAAAAGGATGGTTGGATAATGCTTGCAGTGAAGGCAAGAAGCATCGACGTCACGCAAGAACCGTCAGAAATCTACAAGCGCGAGATTAGAGTACTCGAAGAGAACAAGTTCAGAATCTCCGAAGTGATTCATCTTGAGCCCTACGACAAAGCCCACGCCATGATCGTAGCCCAACGCTTACACTAGAGAACATATAGTCCTGAGGTGGACCCCGAAAATGCCAGATCTTAGTACCATTCTGTCTAGAGTAGGATTTCACGCCGTCTACGAAAAGAGTGTAAAAGAAGCGATCGATCTTGCTTGCGAACATGGTTTTTCCTCCG
>CAYURV010000021.1:0-11338 GCA_964447115.1 uncultured Candidatus Bathyarchaeia archaeon | reverse complement strand
ATGAGACGGTGAAGATGATTGGCTCGAGAGAGATCAGCATGATGAAGAAAGGAGCATTCCTAATCAACACGTCGAGAGGCGGCATTGTCGACGAAGACGCACTTCTTGACGCGCTTAAATCGGGAAGACTGGGAGGAGCAGGTTTGGATGTCTACGAATCTGAACCTCCGAAAAAACTTGAACTGGTTGAGCTGCCGAATGTTGTATGTACACCTCATATAGGAGCCCAAACAAGGGAAGCACAGAGGGCTGCCTCAGCGCTGATCGCGGAAAAGATTACCGAGTTCTTCAAAGGGACTAAAGTCTGACATTAGGATACTTTCTTAACGAGCTTCGTTATGCTTAAATCAGCTTTCGTGGAAACTAGTAAGGCGTCCAAGGGAGAATGTTCTATTTGGTCGAAGTTTGGCTTCCCTACGGAAGAACTGAGGTCTGTGCAAGAATCCCTACAGGAAATCTTCTTGCCGTGATCGAACCGAAAATGAGGGAGGGAGCACTGAACCCACAGGCTGAGATCGAGAATGCCCTGATGTCTCCCCTTGGAGTGAAGCCTCTTGTTGATGTCGCAAGATCCGGAGACAAAGTATCGATAGTCCTACAGGATTGTGACCCGTCAACCAATACTATCGCGGTTTCTGCGGTCCTTAAGCAATTAAGCCTTACAGGAGTGAAAGACGAGGATGTTTCAGTCATCGTTGCCTACGATCCTTTCCGGGTCTATTCTACAGTAGAGGGAAAACCCCTGTTAGATGAACTCCTTTCAGCCAGGGTTTCGCTTGTACGCCACGATTGTGAAAAAAGCGAGCACGCACATATCGGAAAAACATCTCAAGGCACAGATGTTTACTTGAACAAGAGTTTTGCCGAAGCTGATGTAAAGATTCTGGTCGGAGTTGTTGAGTCGCATTCCTGTGCAGGTTACAGTGGCGGTCGTGAAGTGGTTCTACCTGGGATCTCAAGTAAAGAGACAATTGAGCATACCTTGTCACTGAGCTTGAACCCAAAGGCTGGACGAGGATCGCTCGAAGGTAACCCAGTTCATGAGGACATGATGGAAGCAGCTCATCTAGCTGATGTTGACCTCACCATAAACGTAGTCAGGAATAATAGGCTTGAGATCGTCAAAGCCTTCGCAGGAGGTCTAGACGAAGCTTTTCACGGATCGGTAAAACTTGCAGAAGAGATGTACAAGGTACCAGTGGAGAGCCGAGCCGACATAGTATTCGTAAGCCCTGGAGGCTATCCCTTCGACATCAGCCTTTTCGAAGCTTCCAAATGTATAGATGGAGCTCTCGAAACGATCAAAAAGGGCAAAGTCATTGTTCTTGTGGCCGAGTGTATGGGTGGATACGGCAATAATGAATTCTCCGCGGCCATCTCTAGGTTCAAGGATGCGAGGGCCTTAGAGAAGGCTCTGACGAAACGCTTCACCGTGGGCGGGTTTATAGCTTACCACTTTATGATGGCTCTTCAGAGCGCTGAAATGGCTCTTGTCTCGGTTATGCCCGACTACTTCGTCCCCGAATACTTAAAGATGAAGACCGCGAGAACAGCTAACGAAGCCATTGACTACGCGTTTCAGTCTGTTGGCAGTAACGGGAAGGTTTCGGTGATCCCCTACGGAAACTTGACGATCCCGTTCATAAGCGTTGCTGAATGAGAGCGAAATGAGAAAGAGATAAATTTCAAAGAGTAGTCTTACAGAAAGCATCCATCCCGCTGGGTTCAGGCGTGGAATCCCCTTTCAACCTAAGAATGTTCAGACCGAGAGACCTAGATCAAGTTGTACGCATAAACAAGATCAGTCTCCCCGAGAATTATTCAAACGTTTTCTTCATGGAGCTGCATGAAAGGTTTCCGGAAACCTTCATCGTGGCCGAAATCGATGAAAGAGTGATTGGTTACATAATGTGTAGAATAGAGGGCGGCTTCCCAGGCTTGGGTTTTGGTCCGTTCAACGCTGGCAAGAAGGGACACATAATTTCGATCGCAGTGTTGCCTGAGTACAGACATAAGGGCATCGGAAGAGCCTTGGTAAATGAAGTTCTACATTCCATGTTGGCTCACCATGGGGCTAGAAGCTGCTACCTTGAGGTTCGCGTAAGCAACAAGAGCGCAGTAGACCTCTACAAGAAGTTGGGTTTTGAGATCGAAAGAATGGTCAGGGGATACTATTCAGACGGGGAAAACGCCTACATAATGAGCAAGAAACTGCAAGCTTAGACCCAATTTTGGCTTTTTCAGCAGTGAAGCCCGTACATAGGGGTTTAACCAAGTACTGGGTGGAAGATACCCATCTATTCGAAGTTTGGCCATGCTTTCGTTTTGACGGTCTCTCCGGGTGAATATTTGACCTTCAACGCAAGACGCTTGAGTCATTTATGACTAAAGGGAATGTCTCGATACCACCTAGGTCAAGACGACGCCTAGCTTCATAGTCACTATCCGATATACTCAGAAGAATCCAATCGGAGACATTTCAACACCTTTAAGGCGATCAGCGTTATCCATTTGCTTGGTTTCCCTACGGCCTCTATGTTGGCGTGCATTCTTCCAGTTGGAGCGTTTTCAAGAATCCACGTTCCGTCTGGACGACGTTTCTGGAGTAATACTTGCACTGCGTCGCTTAAACGGTCATCCTCAACATAGCCCAGTTTAGTCAGAACATCTAAGCCCCTTAGGACGTTATATCCGTAGAACCACGGGAAGCCTAATTCCAGCCATGACTGGTTGATCACGGCGAAGTCGTGATGATCCGCTTTAAAGAGCCGATGCATAAGAAGAAATTCTGCCCCTCTTTGCACTGCTTGTTCCATATCTTTCGTCAGTCTTTCTCGAGGAACTTCGCTGAAAGCTTCCATCGGACAGATTGACCCAGAAAAACATCCATGTGTGTCCTTAACATGCGCCCGCCAATAAGGACAGAGCCATCCACCGTCCCTATTCTGGATCCTCACAAGCCACTCCAAAGCCCTCCATACTCGATGATCATCCACATATCCCATTCTGATCAACGCTGCTGCCATATTTCCTGTCAGGCATGAATATTGGTGCTCATATACTTTGGAAGACGCCCACTCATCCGGAGGAGGCAGCTTCTTTCCTTTCTCGCGCAGCTGCTTATACTCCCTTAAGGCACTTTCAGAGGTACTGCTGGAAAAGCCGCCGGTATCCAACTGAAACTGGAAAATATGCTCGCATGAATTTCTCACTCTGGCATCAGTTTTATCCATTCCCAACTGAGCCAGCGTCATCATCTGCCAATAGGAAGACTTATATTTTGGATGGTAAGGGCTCCATGATTCTTCCCAGTATCCCTCAGGCCTTTGCTTGGAGAAAATCTTCGCTACTATTTTTGAGCTTGGTATCGTTGCTTTGGCGGCGAGTAACTCAGGATCGTCTTCTTTGTAGCCTAGGATGTCTTTGAGAGTATGATAGCGGACTGATGGGTTTTCTTCTTCCAGAAGCCAGCCGAGAACGATTTTTCTAGACATCCTTTGTCTTCTTGGTAGATGTGGTTTTCTCTTCTTCCTTACGCTCTGCGTATGGCCATCTCTGCAGCCAGAACCACTGGCTCCCAAGTCTCGTTTAGTGGCGGAGCATAGCATGTGTCAGCCTTGGCCAGCTCGTAGATGGTCATTTGCTTCTGAATCGCAATCGAGAGGGCGTTTATTCTCTGGGTTACTTCCTCACCTCCGACTATCTGAGCCCCGATAAGCCTCTTGGATTCAGCGTCAGCCACCAGTTTGACTTTTATCGGCAGTGCTCCCGGGAAGTAATCCGCTCTTGTCTTTGAAGAAATTTTTCCAACAATGGTCTTGAAGCCGCTGCGCTCAGCAAAGAACTCGTTCAGTCCAGTTACACCCACTTCGAAGTCAAACATACGTGTCACAGCTGAGCAGAGTGCTCCAGGATAGACTGCATAGCCGCCTGCCGCATTGATACCAGCAACCTTTCCCTGTCTGACACCGGTCGTTCCAAGCGCCGGGACGATCGGAGTGCCGGTAACAAGGTGAACAGTTTCAGCACAGTCACCCGCAGCGTACACATCCTTCACGTTGGTAGCCATCCGGGGGTTTGTGCAGATTCCTCCCGTCCTACCTACGGTTATCCCGGCCTTCTGAGCTAGGCTTGCGTTCGGTCTGACTCCGCAAGCGTTTATGACGAAATCGACAGGAATTTTTTCACCGGCGACCGACATGGCTTCAACATGGTCTTCTCCTAGGAGTTCTTCAGCTGCATGCCCGACTATGATCCTCATACCTTTCTCTTCAAGGATTTTTTGAACCTCGTCTGCCATGTCCTTGTCAAGTAGCCTTGGAAGAACGTAGGGAAGCATCTCGACGACGGTCGTCTTGACCCCTCTCTCGACAAGTGCCACAGCTGCCTCGAGGCCTAAGAACCCCGCCCCGAGTACAACAGCTAATTTCGCACCTTCCTTAATCATTCGGTCGATCTTCTGCCCTTCCTCGATTGTGTGGAGAAGCACGACGCCGCTCTTTTCTATTCCCTTAATTGGCGGTGTGAAGAATTCAGATCCCGTAGCTAGGATGAGGCTGTCGTATTGGAGAGTCTCCTTTTTGCCGTCTTTCGTCTCTACTTCTACTTTCTTAGCTTTTATGTCGATACTTGCAGCTGTGGTTTCCAGCCTTAGATCGAACTTCATCATCCTGTAGAAGTTAGACGGATAGACGATCAAGTCCTCGAAGCTCGGTATGTGGCCGCCGAGAGCGAAGGGTAGACCACATCTGGAGTAAGCTCCAACATTCTCTCTGGTCAGAAGCGTGATCTCAGCGTCTCTATTGGTCTTCCTGGCCGCTACGGCTGCGTCGACGCCTGCCGCGTTCGCCCCGACGATGACTATTTTTGGAGGCATGTTACTAGCGTCCCTTTGCGAGTTCTTTGTGCCACTCCACAGCTTTCTTAAAGTCCATCAGGGCTTTGAGGTCCTGTTCTAGACTGGTTGGCGACACCACTATGAGCCATCCCTTATTATATGGGTCTTCATTCAATATTTCCGGACTATTGCTGACCTCCAAGTTGACATCCTCAATTTTGCCGCTTACCGGCGCAATGAGGTCTGACACGGCTTTTACCGATTCTACTGTCCCTAAAGGCTCACCTTTCACTGCCTTGTCTCCCACACTTGGGAGCTCAGCAAAGACTACCTCGCTCAGCTGTTTCTGTGCATAGTCTGTTATACCAATCCTAACCTTGCCGTCTTCTACCCTGACCCACATCCAATCCTTGGAGTAATACAGTCCTTCAGCAACTTCAAAATCGTCGACCTTGACCAAACTTTCCACCTCGAACGAAATAATTCTGCGCACGATTATTAAGATTAACGGAAAATGCGTATGTTTCATTTTTGGTGTATACTTTACATGGATATTCTCGGTGAGATGCTCTTTTAAAGAGCTAGGTCGAAGTCTCTACCAAGAACAAAGGAGGATGGATTAGAATGAAGACAAAGTCTAAGCTCCTGATAGCCACAGTAATGGCGCTCCTAATAGCAGTGCCTTTGTTAAGCAACACCTTGACTGTCAAGGCTAGCGACGAAGAGTCCATCGAAACATCAAATCTGCCCATAAGAGAGAGACTCATAAATTTAGTAATGAACTGTTTGTCTCAGTATCGAGCAACTATTAGGTGGTTCTTAAGTGAAGCTGAACCCGTGACCATTGACGGCGAAGTCGTCGCAAACTTCAGAAACATAATGGTAGTCAGTTCGGGTGGCAAAAGACTGAACATAGTGTTGCCTCGAACTTGGAACATAGACTCCGAGGTCATCAATGTAACGCAGCTGTTCGACGAATATCTTAAGCCGGGAGACATGATCACGATAAAGGCCCTTAAGACAGAAAAAACCAACAAACATGACGTAACCTTTACGGCTATTCTGGCTTACGAAATCGTGAAAGGCGAACAACGGTTCTACGCAGTAGTACCCTTCAACATCGACACGGGCGAATAAAAAGGGAAACAGCTTTCGGTCAAGCGGTTCTCACAATGCAGAAGTTCTTTCCTCTCCTTTTTTCTTTCAAAGCCAAACGACGTTGATGAAGCACTTCTACCGAATCAGAATGGATAAACGCATAGCTATCTTTTAGGTGCCAGATTGCCCTGTCTTTCAAGAACCTCTTTGTTCAATAGGTTTACGGGTATCTGACCGCTCAAAGCCCTTGCGACATCCTCAGCAGCCTTCTCTTGGATCTCCTCGATCGAGCTGGTTGAGTACCAAGCGATGTGGGGAGTTATCACTACGTTATTTAAAGAAAGAAGCGGATTACCTTCTGTGACAGGTTCCTTTTCCAAAACATCTAAGCCGGCTCCAGCGATCCGACCTTCTCTCAAAGCCATGTGAAGAGCCTTCTCGTCTACTATTCCACCCCTTGACACGTTGATCAATATGGCGTTTCTCTTCATCTTCCCGATCTCGGTTTCGCTGATCATGTGGCGTGTCTCTTCTGTCAGACCAACGTGAATTGTGACTATGTCTGACTTTCTAAGAAGAGCCTCGAGCTCTACTCCTTCTACCTCGTATTGCTTAAAGACTTCAGCGGATACGTAGGGGTCATACGCAATCAGCTCTACCTCAAACCCTTTCAGTCTTTCGGCCACTTTCCTTCCTATTCTACCGAACCCGACTATACCGACAGTCCTTCCCCTAAGCCGGCTTATTGGTTGAAACTTTCTCCAATCCCATTCCACCTTTCTTGTACTCCAGTAAATCCATGGAATCTTTCTGATCAAGGAAAGGATCAGGCTGAGAGTATGGTCTGCAACGTCGGTTACGTCGTAGACTACGTTTGTTACAAGTATATTCCTTTTAGTTGCCGCCTTCACGTCAATGTTGTCGACGCCGATGCCATAACGGGTTATCACTCTCGCCTTAAGGTTTACTATCACTTTTCGGGTTATCGGAGCATAGGTAACCAGCAAGCCGTCTGCGTCGCTACAGTGCCTAATGACTTCATCTTCAGTTTTGCACTGGAACTCTGCCATCTCGGCCCCTATTCTAGAAAGGATTCTCTTCTCAATCTCGTGTGATCCATATTCGGAGTCAGTTATGGCAACCCTTAGCTTGGCGCTCAATTAGGACCTTTCTCCTGTTTCTGGCATTAGAGCACGAGCTGCCCACAGAATGATATTCTCTAGTGTCGTTTCTTATCAGTCTTGCGCGGGAACCTAATTACCAAAACAAGTTTAGGGCAGTCAGTTTCTCTTTTAAGTTGTCAATTTCGTCCGGTCTAAGCGGTCTCAGGGGTCTCTTTGGTAGGCCCGCTCTTATCCCTCGCAGTTCTAAGGCGGCTTTGATTGGTGCGATCGGGGGAAAGCCGCTTAATGCTCGGATGACGGAGTTGATATCTTTCTGAAGCTTGAGTGCCTTCGCATAGTTTCCATCTTTATATGCCTTATAGAGTCCTACAAACAGTTCCGGCGCCACATTAGCCATCCCCGAGATCTGGCCGTCGACACCCATCATTAACGCTGCGAACGTGAGGTTATCAGACCCGTTGATCACTGTTATCTTCTTTTTGGCTGTTTCCATTATCTCCCTTATCTGGATCAAGTCTCGGCTTGAGTCTTTAACACCTATGATGTTAGGTAGCTCGCAAATCTTCGTAACCATCTGCGGTGTTAAATTGAGGCCAGTCAGGTGCGGTATGTTATAAACAAATACCGGTATTCTAACTGATTCAGATACAATTCTGTAATGTTCTAGAATACCGTCCAGATCTGGCTTAAAGTAGTAGGGGGAGACTACGCCGACGGCATCGGCTCCACTCTTTTCTGCGTGCCTCGCGAGCTCAACGGTCTCTTCAGTATTTGTAGTGCCCGCATGGACGATTACTAATGCGCGGTCAGAAACCTCTCTTATGACCTTTTCGGCAACCAGTTTTCTCTGCTTTATGGACATCATGGGGCCCTCTCCAACTGTGCCGCAGACGAAGAAGCCATTAACCCTCCTCTCAACATGGAACAGAACAACTTCAAGGAGTTCTTCTAAGTGCACCTTTCCCTCGCGGGTGAAGGGAGTGATGAGGGCGGGAAAGATTCCTTGAAACTTGACCTTTTCCATCCCTAGGCCTCAGTTCTCTATAATCAATTCTTAGTTTAAAAGTCTTCAACCGCTCATCTAACCATACAAGCGCATATGTTCGTCGGCTATGCAAAGACAAGGACGGAATATCTTGTGACTGGCGCTAAGGTCTTTCCAGAGGGTCGGGTACAATTGAGCTTGCTCCCAGAGGCGATCCAAGCCTGATCGGTAATCATTTGAGAGTGTCAGATCTGAACCGATTGTAGAAATAGAGGTAAAAGACGCTTGTCACGGCAGCTATTCATATATGATTACTGTGACCTCTTCACCCTCTTCGATTACATCCAAGTTGGTAGGCAGGATTATGTATCCGTCAGCTCTTGCCATACTAGTTATGTCTCCAGACATTTTGAAGACGGGGTATGCTTTTCCATCCACCAGCTTGACAGGCAGGAACTGTTCTCGGCCTGAGGCCGAAACAATCCTTTTACCCATCCTCGCTCTTATAGTGTTAGGCTCTTTTGGGGGAAGCCTAGCTATTTTTCGTATGGCTGGAACCAGAAAAATGTAAGCGTTGCTTAGACACGAAGTAGGATAGCCAGGCATGCCAAAGACAGGTTTGCCTTTTACCAGACCGAAGAGCGTCGGTTTCCCCGGCTTTATCTGAACCCCGTGGAAAAGAACCTTCCCAGACTCTTCAACCACCTTAACTAGGAGGTCCCGCTCTCCCACGGAGCTACCGCCAGAAAAAACGATCAGGTCATGGTCAAGAAAACGCGTAACAGCGGATTTTAGCTGGTCCAAGGAATCAGGCACAATGGAAGACTTCGTCACCAAAGCGCCATTCTCTGAGAGAACTGACGTCAAGGTGTAAGAGTTCACATCGTAGACCTGCCCTTCCGCAAGTTCAGAACCAACTTCACAGACCTCGGTTCCAGTCGGGATTATGGCTACACGAGGCTTCTCATAGACCAGCACGTCTCTCCGTCCCAAGGCTGCCAAAACCCCAACTTTCGCCGGCGTCAAAAGTTGACCTTCTTTCAGTATTGATTCGCCTTTTCTCATGTCTTCTCCTCGCTGTGAGATATTCGCCCCGGGATGTACGGCTCTGAAGACCGACATCTTCCCTCTCTTTTCTTCGGTAAACTCCGCCATAACTACCGCGTCTGCGCCGCGTGGAATTGGGCAACCGGTGGCTATACGGATGCATTCGCCTTTGTTCATAGTAGTGTCGATTGATTCTCCCGCATTTAGCACGGCTATGATCTTTAGTGTTCGAGGGTTCTGGTCTAAGGCCCCATAGGTGTCCTCGGCTTTCACAGCATAACCATCCATGGCAGCCCGGTCGAAGGGAGGAACATCCCTGTCAGCAACAATGCCCTCGGCCAGAACTCGACCTGAGGACTCTTCAATGGAGACTCTTTCTGACCTTTCTATTGCCTCCACCGAGCTCAAAATCGTCTTCAAGGCTTCTTGGCGCGATATGAGAAGCCTGAAAGGAACCATCTCGCTCATAAATGAACCCTCAAGCGACTCGAATTTCCATTGTCCCGGTCAGCCCCGGAGTTCACATCCATGTTTATCCTTTAAGTCTTATCCTCCTGGGGCTCCGTGGAAGGGGACGCTCTTCCACATAACGTCAAACCATTCTTCTTCCGTTATAGTTTCGCCTCCGACTAGTATCTCCAGAACCTGCTTCAAAAGCGCGTGATGCCTCTTTTCGTCCTGAAGGATTGCATCCAAAAGCAGCTTTACTTTCTCGTTCTTTACGTTTGGCAGTTCCCGGCTTATCCTCCTTATGAGTCTCACTTCCAATTGTATGTGTTTTTCTACAATTTCTCTTTGTTCGTCGAGCTGTTTTTGCGTAAGTGCCTTCTGAACTTTTGTTAACAACGTAACGGCTGAAAGGTACATTTCCGCGTGCTTGACTGAGTCTAAGGATATGCCCTTAAGGGTTCCCTTGACTGGAGGGTTCTCTATCTCCGCCAAGGCCTTGTTTAGTGAACTGACGATCTCATTCTCTATCTTGATCTGCTCCTTGAGAAACTTGACTAATCTATCTTCCCGGTTCAAAAGTTCACCACCGACTCCAATGATTAATGTCAAAATACTTGCATAAGTCTTTCGGATTCCCCTTCCTTACAATGGCTTTCACATCTTTTGCATGAAAAGCGTTTTTTCGTATCTGTTATGAGGCAATTTCTTTGCCTGAAAATTTTTGTATTCAGTTTCCAGGATCCTGATAGCATCGCTGAGATGTTTCTTTCGATCCCTAGTAATGAACTTCACGGTCATTATAGCGAACCGGCCTTTCCTCAGGCAATTTGCCAAGTCAACCATTATCTTGGCTGATTCCGTAGGGCTCAAGTTCATGTCATTCGTGACCAAGTCAAACTGACCCACGTCATGCGGGATGTCTTCTGCCTCGATCTTAAGGTGAGTCACGTTGGGAAGCGCAGCCACCGAAGGATCCAGATCGGCAGGATCAACAGCCACCACTCTTTTAGCCAGACCAGCCAAGACCTTTGTCCAGCCTCCTGGCGCTGCCCCAATATCCAACACCTCAAACTCTGCTTCGATTCCAAGATCGAACGCCTCAATAGCCTCCTTGATCTTGTGCTCAGCGCGTGTAAAGGGGCGTTCGCCCTTGGCATACTTCCTGGAAACCTGAACACGTTTGACCAAAACGTTCTCAGACTCAGTCACGCCTACGAAGGCGAGGTTTTGGAAAATCTGCACTGTGACAATCTTTCTGGGAGCCTCCAAATTCACAATGGCTCCAGTGTCCTTCTCAAGAAAACTTCCCAACTCTCTTTCGACTTCCTGACTTGAAAAGTCGTGGCTTCCCCTTCTTTTGCATCTAACGAGGAACGTATCTCGGTTTCCCAGCCCTCCCAAGAGCAGGACGTGATCACGCAGTCGTGCAATGCTCTCTCTATTCGGAGAGATCTTCAGCTTGGAATCTACAGGAAAAACCCGGCCTATGTAGGTAGTTTGAGGTCCCCTCAATTTGGTGATTACTACCCCTGCTTCTAAGGGGCTCTCTAATAACAGGTTGCCTTTGAAAAATAAGTTGCGGACTTTCGCTTGAGGGATCAGTCTCTCTATTTCCTTTTTTGCTTCAGGCTCAAAGCCAGAGGGCACCGTGACCACGAACATGCTTCCGACCTTCATCCGACGACATCCCAATCTCTTTCTAGAGCATGCAGTTTTTCTTTGACTTATTCTAAGTTATGATCCTTGAACGGTGTTTTTCGGTTGTCAGCTAACGCTGTCTCTTCGTCAGTGATAAGG
>CAYURV010000020.1:0-11402 GCA_964447115.1 uncultured Candidatus Bathyarchaeia archaeon | reverse complement strand
CAAGAATTTATGACTCGACATTTGAATAATTCATTCGAAGGTAATAGCCGGGGAATAAGGCCGGGGTTGGCTTAGATTCCACCGAAGGCCGAACGGTTCAGGCGGCGGGCTGCAGAAAATCTGTAGAGACCCGCAGGACGTGGGTTCAACTCCCACACCCGGCTCCACACTTCCAGTTCAAATCTCCTCCATTTTTCAAATAGAGATGCAATGAACCGCAGCCCTGTCGTGCCCCCTTATGCGTATCTAAGCGTGAGTTCTAGGCTTCAAATTCAACTCCCAAATCCATAAGCCAGTAATCAGCAAGCCATGATCCGGTGCTCGACTTTGTCTAGAGCCATGCCGACTGATCGCCGATAGTCTCATCTCGCAATTATTCAATAGGCATTAGTTTCTTGTTGCAATGTGTGACAGTATCATCTGGCCTCATAAGATTAGAAGTCTGACAAAATCCTTAAAGAGAGGAGGCGAACCACCAACTAGGCAGTGGACTGGATGAGATTCGACGTATTGTTTCTTCATCCGCCTGCTGTGTATGATTTCAGAAAGAGGCCTTTCTTTCCTGGACCGGTTGCTGAAACTGTGGCGCACTACACATCGGTGTTGATAGCAATCCCTGTCGGCGTTGTGAGCATGGCGGACCAACTAGACAGGAATGGCTACAAGGTCAAGATTTACAACCTAGGCGAGCTGATGCTAATGGATGAAGAGCTTGACATTGAATCCTTTCTTCGAAAGACCAAGGCCAAAGCCTATGCTATCGATCTTCATTGGTGCGCTCATTCTCAAGGAGCTGTAGAGATTGCAAAGATCTGTAAGAAAGTGCATCCTGATTCCACTGTGGTTGTAGGAGGTCTAACAGCGACTCGCTTCGATGATGAATTGGTTCGCAAATATCCTTTCGTTGATATTGTCCTTAGAGGAGAATCAGAAGAGTCGGTGGTCAAACTTGCTGAAGAGCTTGATAGAGGAAGGACATTCGAGGAAGTTCCGAATGCGACATTCCGAAAAAGCGACGGTTCAATTCAGATAAATAGAATATTGAGACCTTGCGAAGATCTGGACTCCTACAACTTTTCACGATTGGACCTTATTGAGCCAAAGGCTGCAATGCTAGTGAGTTCGACAGGTCTTTCGACTTGGATCACTCCTGTTTGCAGAGGGTGCACGTACAACTGTGTAAGTTGTGGGGGTTCTAGGTATAGTTATCGTGTCCTTTTTGGGAGAGAAAAGCCGGCTTTTAGGAGCCCGGAGAAAATTGTGGAAGATCTCACTAGCCTTCGTGAACAGGGAGTTGATGCCGTCTTTCTATTTCAAGACCCGCGATTGGGCGGAAACACCTACTGGACTGAGCTTGCCTCAGCCTTGAAGAAGGAGAGAACGGATTTGAAACAGCTTGGAATAGAGCTGTTCGAGCCCGCGAACGAGGAATTTGTTAGAGCATTTGCGTCGACCGGTATTCCTATTATAATGAATATCTCTCCTGAATCGGCGGTCGAGAAAGCACGTGAGTCACATGGCCGAGTCTATTCAAACGAAGCACTGTTGAAGACTGTCGAGTATTGTCATGGGAATAAAGTGCGTCTGTCAATTTTCTTCATGATCGGATTGGCAGGCGAAACGTCCGAGACCTTCGAGGAAACATTGCGATTTTGCGAGAAATTGTATCGACTTGATAGTGACTGGCGGTCCAGTGACGAAGAACAGTTCATTGGATCTTTGTGGTTCAAGCCGAAAATAGGTTCTATGATTTTGCTTGACCCTGGATCTCTCGCTTTTGATTATCCAGAGAGGTTTGGTTACAGATTGCGCTTTCAATGTTTTGAGGACTATTATCTCGGCCTCTCGATGCCGTCTTGGCATCAGTGGGTAAGTTACGAAACCTCATACTTGACTAGGCAGGACCTTTGCGAACTCACTCTAAACTCACTTGAGCATCTTCTAGATTTGGATGAGAAGTATGGGTTGCATACCTCTCCCGAGGAAATAAGCCGACTGAATTTTGAGCGTTTTAGGAAGTCGCTGGACCGTTTCCTAGTAAACGAGGTTGAGACGATAAGTTTGTCTCTATCAGAAGACAAGTGTTCTCAGCTTGGCTCTCTGAAAGAGGTGGTTGACACCTATCTGGACTTGGGACCCTGGTCGAAATCGGCGATGGCACTTACAGAAGACGAGTATGGATATAGCACTAGAATAAATGAGTTGCTTCATAACTCCATGGGGCTAGTGGGTTATTCGCTTCCACATCTTTGACTATTGCGAGGGTCATCATACTTGCTAACAATTGAAGACGGAGAATTCCTAGTGAGGTTCGCTAGAGAGACTGCGTTCAAGTTCCTGAAGGGCGAAGCAATTGAAACACCTTCGAAATGGCTTGAGAAACCGAGTAGGAGGTCAGGCGTATTTGTCGCGGTCAGACAGCCAGAGAGAGATGTGAAAAGGTTGATCAGTTGCAGTGGGTATTGTCTACCAAATCAGGACCTAATTAAGGGGCTTGTCGACTCTTCGATCAACGCAATAATAAGAGCGAGATCCTTTCTTGCACCTAAGTCTATTAAGCCTGATAGTGTCATCTTTGAAGCCAGTGTTCTCACCATCCCAAAACCGGTGAGAGTTTCCAAGCCGACTGATCTTCCTAGAAAGATTAAAGTTGGATTAGACGGATTGTTGGTTGAACTTAACTTCTACAGAGGGGTTCTCTTGCCACAGATTGCCGTTGAGCAAAGGTGGAATGAAACAGAGTTCATAGCAGAATGCTGCATGAACGCTGGGTTGCCCGCGGATATCTGGCTGGAAGGGACGGCTAGCATCTACAGCTTTCAAGCAGATGTTTTTCAAGAACTGTTGCCGTTCGGCGACGTAACCAGAATAATGTCTTCTTCTGAGGAAGATTCAACTCTGCACTAGCCAACGTTCGTCTCATTTTATTCCAGATATTTTAGCACTCACCATTGGGCACAAACGCCAGTATCCGGATAAGTGACTCGTACTCTATATCTCCAAACCCATAGCCTCAGCGACAATCACTGGAAGATCGTAGACCTGTATCTTCTGTGGCTTTGCGACTCGGTTCAATATCGTGATGCATAAAGGGCATGAAGTTATTAGAGCGTCAGCCCCGATTTCTTTTGCTTCGCCAATTCGGGCTTTGGATATTTCTTTTGTTAGGTTTGGAAAGACAGCACTCTCGATTGCCCCTCCGCCACAGCACCAGGCGCTATTCTTACTTCTGAGCATCTCCCGGTAGTCAATCTGGGGAATATTCTTGATCACATCCCTAGGGGCATCGTAAATCTTCTCGTGTCTGCCGAGATGGCAGGGATCATGGTAGGTAAGTACCTTCTCGATGGGCTTCCGAAGTCGAATCTTATCCTTGGCTATTAGGTCCGCCAAGAGAGTGCTCACATGTACAATTTCGAAAGGAATCTCGCCGACTATTTCTCTGTAATTAGAGTTTAATGCATGATAGCATCCAGCGCATGTCGCTACAACGGTCTTGGCTCCAGATTTCTTTATCGCTTCAAAGTTACGTCTAGCGATGTCTCTCGCAAGAGATGAGTTGCCATCCCATAACTGCGGAACACCGCAACACCACTCCTCGTCACCGAGGTATGACAAATGGATGCCCGCTTGCTCCAGTATCTTCACAGTAGCTCTAGCGGTTTCTGGATATCTGTAGGATGTGTAGCACCCAGCGAAGTATAGGATGTCTCCTTTATCAGGGAGTTCTAGATCATTAGACCAAGAGGTTCGTTTGGCCGAGTCTTCTCCGAATACATTATGTGTTTGCGCGATATTCTTGTCGAGTTCAATGACCGCTTCCGGAGGTTTCAGTCCTACATTCAGCAGATCTTGCCTCATCGCTCTCATAATCCCTGCAACGTCAACTCCCTCATCTACTGCTGATGGGCAAATTGCCTTACATATTCCGCATCCTAGACAGCTGAATGCAAGGTCTACAAGCGGTTGTGTTAGCGGAAGGTAACCTTCTAACGCTGCTAAAGCTATGGTAGCTCTTCCTCTAGGGCTGAAATGCTCCATTCTCTTAAATTCGTAAATTGGGCAGACCTTGTAGTAGCCCAATTCGTCACTTATCGTGTCTCGGCAATAGGCACATTTGCTGCACCAGTAAAGTTGATTCCGATATTTCCCGATCTCCACTTTCATCTCCTCTAAAGCATCAGTTGCCCTGGGTTCAGAATGTTCCTCGGATCGGTTGCCTGCTTTATCGTCTTCAGGTAGTAGTAGTAGCTTGGAGCGGCTTTTGTCCAAAGGTGGGGGGCAAGACCTTCTCTTCCAAAGTAGTATGGACAACCGCCCTTGTTAACGGTGAGTTCAATCATCCTATGCCATAGCTCGTACGCCTTCATCATAGTACTCGGATTGGATCTGTCAACTCTGAAGAAGCTGACTGAGTAGCTCATCGGGTGCTTTGCTCCACCTGCAGAAACCAAGCCCCAAGACCTAAGCCCAGTATTTGGGTCTTCTGACATTATACTCTCGTTCTCCTTAAACAGCCTAACCATATCGTCTTGTCCTTCTGGGATCCTCAGTATCGGCCATATATGGCAGTCCAGCCATAATTGAGACTGTGTCTTGGCATGGATCACGCCTTTGAAATCAGAGGCCCATTCCTTTGCGAATTTTGGATCAAGGTTCACCCCATCATAGTTGTCTGTGACTTCCTTCCAGTTATGCACTTGAGCTTCAAGTTCTCTCGAGTCATGAGTCTCTGTAAAGACTCCGAGTAGAGCCTGAGCCTCTTTCGGAGCGTTAGGTTCCACCAAGTCTATTGTATGTCTATCTCGCAACATATAGTAGTCCTCCACGTAGCCTACTCTAGAGATCTCGTGTAGAGCACGACACGCCCTGTTCAAGTCCTTGAAACCAAAAGTGCCATGAGCAATGTGCTTCTCTTTTACATAGATCCTAACGCCCGCCTCCGTTATGACGCCGAACACTCCACATGATCCTAGATAGAGTCCTGTGATATCTACTCCGTTGCAGTATCTGAACGAGAAATTTGCTCGTGAGTTGACGCGGGACCCGGTCTCTATCACCTCTCCGGTCGGCAGAACGACCTGCAATGTCAAGACGTCTTCGCTAAGCTGACCGTACTTGCTTCCAGCGACTCCCGTAGAGTTCATGGATAAAACTCCGCCAAGGGTAGCGCCCCAAGTTCCATGAGGACCCAAATAGCCTAGTCTGTATCCTCTCTTCGCCAGTTCGTGTCTAACTGTTCCAAAGGGTGTTCCAGCTTGAGCTCTGACGGCCATAGAAGATTCATCGATATCAAGTACTTGGTTCATGTCAGATAAATCGAGGACTATCCCGCCTTGGGTCGGCACAGATGCCATCGACGTCCCTGTTCCGCCGCCTCTGATTACAACTGGTTTCCTTAATCTGTTCGCTAGCCTTAGAATAGATGACACCTGATCGGTTGCAGTGGGTTTCACAACGATCTCGGGAACCACCATCTTTCCTGAAAACGGTGGGAGAAACGATAGCCCCGTTGCAGCTGATTCAACCGTCACTGCGAGGCAGGCGAATTCCTCGTCCGAGACTCTCTCCGGTCCTACCAACTCAGAAAGCTGCCTGTACAAAAGGCTCTTCATTCCTAATCTTCTCCAAACATCACCACCACGTTTCCAAGTTGTATTTAAAGAGCTCGAACCATCTCTCTTTCGTCAATGGAACTTATGGCTACGTCCCACTCCTGAAAAGCCATGGCAAGAGATAAATAACGCTGACCTTACATCTCTGAAAATCGATGGTCAACGATGAGAGAACTCAGGCTAAAAGCCGTATCCGTCAGCAGAGAGATCATGCAGAATCTAGAGGAAAGAGGGTTAATGGAGAGACTTCTCCCACCTGAAGAGGTTCTTAGGGTTCCGAAGGACGAACTCAAGGTTGTCAAGCTCTACGCCACTGACAAGCGTTTCGGAAGCCACATGTTGATCTGCGTAGGCGTTAACAAGTCTGAGGTCGCGATTAATTATCATCCCGATAGTGAAGATTTCATACTTATAAATAATGGAAGAAAGCAGAAACCTTTGTACTTGATCGTAGGTCTGCATCCATCCTCGAAACTTGAGAAACTCGCAGAGAACAACGACCTTTCAGAGAAAGACTTCGTCGTCATGGAGACCGTGTTCAATGATCCTGCGTTAAGCTTCTTCACGATGTACAGAGATACTGCTCACTGCGAATGGACCCCGCCCGGTAAAGGGGCCGCACCTGTATTCTTCGTTACAGAGCCGTCTGAGCTATCGCGAAAGGAATGCGTTCTTAAAGATTATACACTATCTGTAATGCCGTGAGTCTTCTCCCAATTTGTTTATGGAGGAAACGCATTGAGACCTCGAATAGGTTTCATAACGCTAGGGAAAGCTCCGTGGGTTGCTGAGAAGAGTGTAGAGGCCCTTAGGAGAGACGCTTTATCCGCAATCAGGAAACAACCTGTAGACCTCTGTGTCGTTGATGGAATCCCCTACAGCGTCGATGAAGTGATGGAAGCCACTAGGCTCTTCAAGAAGGAGGATGTTGACGCTGTGTTGGTTTTTCATGCTGATTGGACCTATGGCGAGTTATATTGCGTCCTTGCGAAAGAGTTATCGGAATATCCGATAATACAATGGGGAATCTACGGCTCACAGAAATCTATCATACCGCTCCCAGGGTTGTTCGAATCGGCAGGCAATATGATGCGCCTGGGAAAGAAGTTCTTTCACGTCATCGGCGATCCCGGCGAAAAGGATACGGTTGAACGCATATTCAAACTAGCTAACGCTGCGGCAGTCGCGAAGAAGCTGAGGCGTTCGACTGTTGGCGTGGCTGGCGCATCTAACCTCGGCATGACCGATACAGGGTTCAGTGAGTTTCACATACGAAGACTGGTTCCGGGTCTACTTCACCTCGATACATCTGAACTATTGAATTCATTTGAGAAGGCAGACGAGAAAGAAGCAAGAAGAATTGCGAAAGATTTGCCTAAAAGGGTAGGGAAGATGGAGGTGAGCCAAGGAGAGTTGATCACTGCGATCAAAGCTTATCTGGCGATGAAAGCCATGGTGAGAAAATACAGACTGGACGCTTTGACCATTCGGGAATGGCCAGAGCTTCCCATCAAAGAGTTCACTATGAGTCTGGGTTGCTCCCTTCTTGCAGAAGAGGGAAAAGTGGTAGTCGGTGAATCTGACATCTCCAGTACAATAACATGGCTTGTTTTGAAGTTGCTTGCCGAGAAGCCGATATGGCTTGGCGAATTTGAATCGGTAGATCTAAAGAGGAATTGCGCTCTATTGCTACATAGTTGTGAGGCGCCCTTCGACTTAGCTCGCTCTCCCAAAGAGATAACATTAACCAATACGGGTTGTGTCGAATGGTTCAAGCGTAAGAAGGGCGGGGTCAATGTTCAACTGGAACTCAAACCGGGCAGAGTGACCATTGCGAAGATATCTGGGCGCCCTATCAATGATAAGATAAAGGCGATAGTCACTTCAGGAGAGGTCATGAGGTCCCCGAAGTCGCCATCTGAAGGAACTACAAGGGCGTATGTGAAATTCGATCCGCCACTCAAAACCTTGATTGATACATGGATTAAGGAAGGTTTCGAAATTCACATGCTACTAGCATACGCTGATGTCAAAGACGAATTATTTGCACTCTTTGATTTGTTAGGCATCGAGAAGATTGTAGTCTAGCGAACTAAGCCGAATCAGTGAACTCTTCGCCCGTAGTCGTGAACAAAATAGGCACATATCAAGCAAGCTTCTAGCCTTTTAATGCCGCACCGATTTCCCAACCCTTCATCATCTGGCGCGCCATCGGCAAGAATATGATGAGGACTGGAATCACAGCAATGAAGGCTCCTGCGGTCAGTAGCCCCCAGTCCACGTGATAGACGGTTATGGAGTGAGCCAAGGCTACAGGAACTGTTTTCAGAGTCTCCGATCTCATGAAAGTGAATGCGAACATATATTCAGTCCAAGACGAAATCAGAGAGTAAGCCACAACGACTGCTAGACATGGACCTGAAAGCGGTAGAACAATTCTTCTGAGGATGCCTAACCTTCCAACCCCATCCACCATAGCCGCTTCTTCAAGCTCCGGAGGGAACTGTTCAAAGTGGCTTCGTAGAAGCCATGTTGCGAAAGGAATCGTGAATGCAGGGTATACCAGTATCAAGCTTCCAAGTGTGTTAAGGATGTTGAGCCACGATATCATCAGGAAGAACGGAACAAGTAGGACACCTGGTGGGGTGACATATGCGAAAAGAAGTAGGTCAGAAAGCCTGTTTTTCCCTCTAAGCTTGAATCGAGCTAATCCATAACCTGCGAGGGTTGAGAAGATCAAAGTTATGAGAACAACGCCTACTGCCACTATTATGCTATTCACAATGTACTGCTGAAAATAGTACTCTCCACCGAATAAGTTCACGTAGTGAGTAAGAGTCGCCTGCATAGGTATGAACGTGGGAGTAAAACCGGCTATCTCGCGAGCCGGCTTGAACGATGTTATTCCGATCCAATACACCGGGAAAAGGGAATATATCGCTATGAAAACGATTCCGATGATTGTCAGTAACCTTCGTGTTGATAACTTTTTCATATGCTATCATCGAAGTGCGTATTACTTGAACAAGAACTTTCGGCAGAGGAAGGTGAAAGCCAATAAGATTGTCGCCATGATCACGCTGATAGATGCGGCTTTACTTAGCGAGAATTCGTAGAAAGCACTCAACCATACGTAGACCGGAGGAATCATAGTAGCTGTTCCCGGCCCACCCTTCGTGGTGAGCCAAACTACGTCAAAGTACCCGTAGGTTAGAAGTACTCCGATCAATCCAATAACTGCGAACGTCGGTTTTAGATAGGGAAGGGTTATACTCCTGAATCTTTGGAAGGATGATGCACCGTCCACTTCAGCCGCTTCATATAGGTCTTTTGGAATTGACTCAAGACCTGAGATGTAGGAAAGAGCTACGAATGGTGTAAACCTCCATGCATTGAGGAAGATAACGGTGAACATGCCGTAATCATGACCGAAAAAAGCCATAGGTTCAGGAGCCAATCCTAATGCTAACATAATCTTCTGAATAACGCCGACCTCTGAGTTCAACATAAACCTCCAAGATATTGTTGTAGCTACGCTCGGGATCACCCAAGGAGTTAACATGAGGGCTCTCATCATACTTTGTCCTCGGAACTTCTCATTTAGGATAAGTGCAATGGCTAACCCTATCGCTCCAGAGAGCGCTATGTTACCCAGAGTCCAGGTCAGGCTATTCCAAAGAATAATCGGAAAATTAGGATCGTTGAAGATCAGTTCATAATAATTGCTTAATCCAATGAAGGGCCCGACCAACTCAGTGCTCTTCTCCGTCATAACCGTCTTGGTAAAGCTAACCCAAACGGTCCAGGTTAGAGGGAAGAACATTAGACATGCGACCCACGCTATTGCTGGGCCGACGAAAAAAAGTGGGAGGAGACTAGGCCTTGGCCTTCTCTTAGTCTTCACTTGTATTTCGCCGCAATCTTCTCCATTTCGGATTGTCCCCAGGCAGCCCCTTCTTCAGGTGTCATTTTGCCTAGGGCTACGTTCAGGCCGACTTGCGCTATCAGATCCGTTCCTTCAACCTCTCCGATCCACAAGCACGGTTCCCCGCCTTCAAACCCATACAGTTTGCCGTAAGCCCTAGCTGTTTGAAGTGTCTCTACTACGTTCCAGTACTGTGCGTTGATGGGGTCTGACCTATACGCTGAAGACTGGTACCCCGCCGTGTGAGGCGACTGGAAGAAGATAGGCTCCATAGCACATAGATAACCGTTTATTTCAGGCTTCAGTAGGTATTCCAGCAACTTGGTGCATGCATCCAATTTTCCTTGTTCTTTCGCCACCTTGCTTATGAACGCGGCGTATGGATACATCACCGATCCTCGAACCGATGTTCCAGTCTCAGGGACAGGGTTCTCGATGTATGTTTGATTCTTCGCTATTTCAGGGTAGTCTCTAACAGTGCTTGTCATGAATGTCGACCAGTTGGGGCAGCTAGCTAGCATACCGTTCTCCCAAGGCAAGGTCATTTCGGCCCATCCCCAGTCCTCAGAGCCTGGTGGTCTATACTTCGCCAGCTCCTTGTAGTACGTCAGAGCTCTCACAGTTTCTGGACTGTTGAAGATCGGGGTCATTCCGTCATCAGCTACTGTTCGAGCGCCTGCATTGATCATGAGGTCGTAGAGAATCTCGGTTCCCAGTAGGCTCTTTTGCGTTGGTACGAAGGTTCCGTACTGCGGTCCTCCTGTTAACGGATCTTTTGGATGGTTCTTCACGTACCCGAGGAAATCGAGATAGTCTTTCCATGTCTTCAAGATCCCGTCAGGATAGCCTGCTTTCTCGGCTACGTCCTTGCGAACCATTACGCCCATTATCAGCGTAAAGACAGGTATAGCGTGGTAATGACCCTTCCAGAAGGCCATCTTCTTCTCCGCTTCTCCTAGTGAATACTGCGCATCTAGGCGCTTCACCACATCGTCTAACTCGCCTTCGTCTCCCACCGTTCCGCCAGCGTTGTAGGCGGCCAAAGTAACTCCAGGGATGCTGAACTCTATGTCTGGCGGGTTACCCGCAGCTATTCCGGACAAGAGCTTCGGGTATATCTCGTCCCAACCTACTCCGACGAGCTCAACTGTTATGCCGGGGTTCTCGCCCTCGAACATTCTCAGTATGGAGTTCTGTCTCGCCATTCGATGGGGCGGAGTTTCTTGTGTCCACAGGGTTATTTTGATTGGCTTACCCGGTGTTGGTGTAGGTGTTGGAGTTGGTGTAGGCGTTGGCGTGGGCGTGGGTGTAGGTGTAGGTGTGGGTGTAGGTGTCGGTGCAGGTAACGTTGCATAGTATGCTACGCCTGCTACAACCGCGACGACGACGATTCCACCGACGTACTTCATATAGCCACGTCTAGAAACTTTTTCTTCTGTCAATGCAATTTCCCCAAGTCTAAGGATACGGCTGAATGCTAATAAGACTTTCGACGGCGGTAGATGTATATTCAGAGCCGTGACATGTCTAGGATTCTAGTTTTCTCTAGACTTCTTCCTCAGCACCTTGTCCACGCTTTGTAGCCCTAGCCGCTTCAAGATGTCTGATCTCGGTATGCCTCTTTCATCCCAGCCGACGGCCTCATAATATTCCTTCTTCATGTCTTCGAATTCCTTTCTATCTACTGTCTGCCCAGCTTTGGGTCCTGATGGCAAGGGTTCATAGAACCTAGCTGGATTATCATCGTGTATCATAGGCTGCCACTTGAAGTCTGGGCCTCCCAGTAGTAACGCAGCCCTCTGTATGTGCAGTATTCTGCGTACGGTAGTTCCATACCATTCTTCGGGAGTCATTTCCCAACC
>CAYURV010000019.1:0-12025 GCA_964447115.1 uncultured Candidatus Bathyarchaeia archaeon | reverse complement strand
CAGTATTTTAAGAAAGCTTGGAATAAAACTGTAAATTCATATGCTTGAAGTCTTGGAATGATCAATGAAGAGAAATGCGCTGCAAGCCAGCCTGGAAAAATTTGAGCTTTTCCTATATGTAGCTAGTCGTTCCTAGGGAGCCATCTTCATGTCCGCTTTGACTAAGACTAGATCCCTAAGCGCCTTTATCAGACTGCAGCAGCATGGTTTTCGTAGTGCTCGCCGGCTTCATTTTCTGCGGCAATCTGAAACTGCCTCGCATTAACTGACTGCCTATGCTTATCAAAGCATTTGGATATATATGTGTCCATGTAATCGATCGATTGCGAACACGATTTCATCAGTTGTGAGAGTGAGCAGCGCGCACTATGGAGAACGACCGACGGATGATATTTGAAGAGTAACCTTTATAGACAACGAGAGTGCACATCGATTTTGTTTATCATATTCAGCTGAAAGCCAACTTATAGTTGGGACTTCGGCCGATATCTCCACGCTGCAGAGGGTTCAAATCCCACCCTGCACGATCACTGAACCGAGAGTTTGAACGTCGGACTGACTACGGTGTTATGGTAGCCCGGTTCAGGTTCGTACTCCCGCTTCTTCTCTCGATGTTCTAAACGCTGTTCCAACATGGGGAACTTAAACGAGGACTGAAGCTAAGCGACTCCACCAAGCTTCTTCTCCAGAAACAGGCAATTCTTGAGATTTTTGTTAGAATCAGGCTCGATTCACCAAGATTGTTTTGCAGGCTATCAATGAGATTGGGCAATGCCGCGGCTGCGGGATGAAAAGTCAGCCTTTCGCGGCGTGCCCAGTCTTTCAATGTTGTTCATGAAATTCTAGTCGCTAGTCCGTCGAAGTCTGTGTCAAAGCTGATGAGGGCTTCAGTTTTAGACTCTTTGAGTTGAGCCAGAATCGTATGGTCTGTAAAGCTTAGGCCCTCAAACCGTCCCGTTCTGAAGGTTGTCCATGCCTCTGCGAAGATTCTTTCATCAACTTTGGCAAGTCTGACCAGTGACGGCATCGATTCCTCTTTCGAGCCGAGTATGAGCTTGCCCATTTTCACCGCTATCTCAAGCCGTCCCGTGCGAACAAGAGCTGCTGTAACTGCTTCATCAAACACATAATCAGATGTGAAGGTTGCTCCGAATTCGCCTCTTCTTAGTCTGTCCAGCAGTTCGACGCTTCGCTCGTGATTCCTATCTCTTTTGTTAGCAAATGCAATAAAGATGTTTGAGTCAACGAAAGCGCTCAGCAACGTCTTACCTCTTGTGCCCTTTCTTGGCGCCATAAAGAATCTGGTCTATCTCCTCCCAGCTCGTTTCAACTCCCCAGTCCTCAATAATGGAAGATATCTTCTCGTATTCTTCGTCGGATATCGTGGTACTGGCATTAGACATCTTTTCTACGAATTCGCCGCTCTTAGCATAAGCCTCCCTTATCAATGAAGAAAGGATCTCCTGCTGAGTCAACTTCCGTCCCGCTTTCAGTGTGACGAGAGCTTGAAGCTTCTCCAATTTTTCCTTATCTTTCTCACCAATCTTGACTGATGTCGACATGCATCATTCACTAGAAAAGAAGAGTGAAAAAGTATCCTAGATAAACTTTTCTACCAACAGATCCGTTTCAAATACTAGACAATAGATATCTACGCAACAAATGCACACCCGGTACACCTCAAACCACTGACCTTCCTTGAAGATGGTCAGGATCATGGTTAAGAGGCCCAGAGGCCATGGTCTAGCGTGGACGTACGGAAGGATGGCGCGTAGCTTTCATTGGGTTCATTCTACCCATCTCGGTAGCAGGTCCATCACTGGCGTTTATCAGCCTGCCATCCCCCATAGGTACCGACGGTCAATAGCAGGAGGAAGGGTCTACCTAGAAGGTTTCAGAGCGGTCTTATCAAAAAGGTCAGCCGATGCCTGCTTGATGGGTACAGCGCTTTCAGTGGCTTCATTTCAGGCTGTCCTCATCTACGCTTCGTCGTTCTTTAGGCAAAGATTCCTTGCTTCCACTTGTTTCGCCTCCATCATAATCTTGTTCTGTGCTTTGGTCTACACCATAGGTAGCTTAGCCGCGAGCCGATTCGTGAAAGGTGCTGGCAGAAAGCCCCTAGCAGTCCTCGCTTCACTCATCGCGGGCGCGTTCACGATCTCATACACGAACTTGTCAGATATGTGGGCCTCAATGGCTTTGGTGGTTCTCGTGTGTCTATTCAGTGGCGTGAGGAGCACAGCGTTAAGTAGCTTGACCCTTGAAAAGGTGTCGGCATTTCGAGGCACGATGATGATCAACTCCGCTACCGCCAACATAGGCTCAGCTCTTGGCGCGGACGTCGGAGGAGTGACGCTTCTTATGTTTGGCTATGAAGGGATGGCGGTCTCTCTTGGAGCCATGGGCATCGTAGCTGCGGCGGTAGTCCAAGTCTTGGCGATAGGCCCAACCAGAACCAGTACTGACAGATAGCCGAAGAGCCTCCGTTGATCATAAGGGAAAATGAGCCTCTTCGTGCTCGACATAGTACAACATCGGAAACTCAGGAGAGAGCATACTATCTTCCAATCTAGAAGGGAAACACCTTCAATACAGTTCTTTCGGTCGCCACCGATACGTCATCAAGACACTGTCGGGCAAAGTTTATAGTTTGCTTTGCGCTAATCTGTTGAAATGCTTCTCGGGTGAAAGAGCATGCCGGAAAGGAAGAAGAAATGGATAAGCCGCGACTACCTTAAATGCACAGGATGCAGAAGATGCGAGATAGCCTGCACTTTGCATCACGAGAACCAGATTTGGCCTGAAGCCTCAAGGGTAAGGGTCTTCATGCTCGTTCCCGGAGTGGAGATCCCTCACCTTTGTGCCCAATGCAAGGATTACCCATGCGTTGAGTCGTGCCCCTTCGATGCTCTCACTGTGGATAAGAAAACATCAGCTGTGCTTGTAGACCGAGAGAAGTGTACGGCCTGCGGCAAATGCATCAAGGCTTGTCCTGGAAAAGTGCCTCACCTCCATCCAAAAGAAGATTACATTCTCATCTGCGACTTATGCGGAGGAGAACCTCAGTGTGCCATGGCGTGTACCAAGGCGGGATATGACGCCCTAAGGGTTGTAAGGGAGAGGCCATCCGTCTCTCACAACCTCTTCGCTAGGACACCGGAGGAGCTCACGCGAGACCTTGCCGAGAACCTTTACGGAGAGAAGGCTGAGGAGTTGATCTGAGATGGTCGGCGGATACGCTGGGAAGCTTCTAGACATCGACCTAACCGACGAGAAAATCATGGAAACAAAGTTCACAGATGTTCTGCGCCAATATATTGGAGGTAGAGGCCTAGCCGCGAAGATTCTATGGGACCGACTAGGTTCAACATGGGAGAAAGTTGACCCTCTGGGTCCAGAGAACCTATTTCTAGCTCTCACGGGGCCTGTCACAGGATACTTCCACGGCGCCAGAATCTGCGTCACAGGCAAATCGCCTCAGAGCAACGGCATCATCGGCTCAACGGTCAGCGGAGAATTCCCAATCGAACTCAAATGCTCAGGCTGGGACGGCGTGATCGTCTCAGGTAGGGCCAAAGAGCCCTCTTATATTCTCATAGACAACAGTAAGGTAGAGATTGGAAGCGCCAAACACTTATGGGGCAAAAACGGCAAGGCAACACTCAAGATTCTAACAAAGGAAGTGAAGGGAGAGCTAGACAAACGATACGCAAGATACGGGATACAGAAGGAACCCGGCGTTCTCTACATAGGTCCAGCGGGCGAGAACCGTGTAAGGGTTGCGGCTGTACTGCAGAAGTGGAGCCACGCAGCCGGGTACGGCGGATATGGCGCCGTTATGGGTTCCAAAAACCTCAAGGCGATAGTGGCTAAGGGAACAGGCCCCCTTCCTCCCGTCGCAAATATCGAAGAGGTTAAGAGACTCATACAAGAATACGAGAGAATATCCCTTTCCAGAAGTCGAGACCGAACGCGACGATGGGGAACAGGGTACGCTGGCTACGAGGTTGGGGCGCGGTCAAGTTCGGAACCTGTTCGGAACTGGCAGGAGGAGTGGCACGATGAGAAGGCGATCGGCGGCCCAGGTTTCGATCTGAGATACTGGGTTAAACGATACTGGGGAGACTACGGCTGCGCAATAACCTGCATGAAGCTAGCAGTCATCAAGACAGGACCTTACAAGGGGGCGATAACCGACAATCCTGACTACGAGATGGAAGCCTACCTCGGTCCCAACTTAGGCGTGTTCAACGCCGGTGAAATCGTCTATCTCAGCTCACTAATCGAGGACCTTGGCTATTCAGGGATAAACGGAGGGAACGTCTTAGCCTTCGCAACAGAGCTATATCAGAGAGGCATCTTAAAGAAGACCGATTTGGCTGGCCTAGAGTTGGAATGGGGCGACACTCCTGCCCTAGCAGAGCTGGCGAAAAGAATTGCTACAAGGGATGGCAAGTACTTCGATATTCTTGCTGAGGGAACCTACAGGGCGGCATTGAAGATCTCGGAGTTGAAGGGAGTGAACTTGTTTCCCTACGCGGTTCACGTCAAAGGAGTTGAGGTTGGCGCTCACGGAACCAGAAGCGACGAGGACTACACGCATGATATATGTTATGCCTGTTCGGTTCAGGGAGGCGACCACACCTCAACCGTCAAGGATGGCTACGACGACATGGGAAACGAGATCTTCTCGGACTCTGCTGTTTACTGCGCTGTCATATCGTGGGGAGGAAACCTTAAGGGCATCAACTGGAGGTTCCTAAGAGCGGTGACCGGCTGGGACATTACAGAGGAGGAATGGAAGCGCGAGCTAGGTCACAGAATCCTTCACATTCAGAGAGCAGCTGAGTTACTAGGCGGACCCGATGCCAGTTGGAAGCCTCCTAAGGATGATGACAACCCTCCCAGATTCTATGAGCCGCTGCCAACAGGACCATACAAGGGCTCAGTCACAGACAGAAAGGAAATGGACAGAAGAAGACGGGAGTACTATGAGGCTGTCGGCTGGGACCAAAATGGGATACCGAAGTCCGAAGTGCTCAAGAAACTGAGCCTAGACGATGTGGACAAAGCCTTAGACAGAATCCGATAGCTCAGATTGCCTTTCCTACTCCGCCCTTTCTGGGTTGATGGAGCAAAAAGCCTCATGGTTGTGCTGAATTCACAGGTGATCTTGAAAAGTTGAAGGTAAGAATCAGAGCCCATGGAGACATGAAACGTTTCCTCGGCGACATGCCAACAGTTGAGTTGCCGGGTGAAGCAAAGGTTAGAGACCTCATTCTAAAGCTGGGGGGAAGGGTCGAAAGTTCAGGAGCCGCCTTTCTGGGCGGTTACAAGTTGGAGGATTCAGCGTTGTTAGTCCTCGTGAACGGGCGCAATATCCACGCGCTCGACGGCGTTGATACGGTCCTTAAGGAGGGTGACTTCGTAACTTTCACGCCGGCGCTGTTCGGAGGATGAAAGACTTAAAGAAGCGAATGGTATCGGAGCACAATTCCAGAGCAACCTAGAGGCGGCGGGTTATCCTCGATTCCAGAAGACTTCTCGGCATGACTCCTACGATTCGGTCTACGAGCTCTCCGTTCTTGAAGACTAGAATCGTTGGGATGCTCATTATCTGGTATTCTGGGGGAACCATCCGATTCGAATCTGAAAGGTATGCTAGGGAGACCTTACTTCATCCCTTGGGTAGCGCCGCAAACATTGATTAATGCCAAGAGATGTTCAATTCACCTTTCTTTGGGCATGAAACACCTCAGATCTATGTCAGATCTTTCCATTTCTAGTTCATTTCACTGCATATGATAATCAGCCTCAACTGACATTGTCGGAGTGCCTATTCTAGAAGGCGTCAGCCTATTCAGCAAGATGTGTAGCATAGTCCACACAGCAAAATAGGCTACGAATGCGTGTTGGGTTGCCCAGCCCCCGGCGTAGTACATAACATTTCTTTGAATAAGGCACCATTCAGCTGCGGCTCCTCCAGCCCCAAAGAAGACCAAATCCAGAAGGATTAGATAATAACGTAGGGACTTGCTTGATATGCTTTGATGGTTTGTGACGAATGAGTCATGTGCTGACAGAACATACAATGCCCAAGCTGTCCCACCGAAGAAGCAGGTAAGCATTACTTCAATGGGCACGGCCAAAACAAAGAGGGAGCTGCCGCGCGTGCCCCAATACCCCAACACCAGCGTGCCGACGTTCTCAAAGATGAAGTCGAAGACAATTAGGAAAGCACCAGTGAGTAAGGCGGCTTTCAGGTTCCTGATAGTACTCCTCCGATGCTCGAAAGCAAACAACAGAACCGAAATTGAGGGGATGGTCCACCAGTTGAAAGGTATTGAGGAAGGAACAAGGAAGACTCCTAACCCGAAAAAGAGGATGACGAATTCTAGTGCAAACTCGTAGAAGGATCGTTCTTCGCTCATCTGCTTTCATCCCATATTTTTAGATAAGGTTTTGCACCACCTTAGGCTGAGGATTGATATATAGCTTTCCGGAGGCGAATAGGCGAAAGGCGTCCTATCTAATCCTGAATGGGGGGAATAGACCAGAATTCGATGTTGAGATTCTTCAGAGAGGAAGGACTAGCTAAGATGGAGAAGACTGAACTTGACAGAAAATGCGGCCTGTGGCTTGTGAAGCCGATCGTTCATGACAAGACTTAATAATTGCGCGTGACAATCCGAATGGACGCTACAATTCTTTGATGTAGTGTTGAACGCTTTGCAGATCAGGTGCATGTGTTGTACGGAAGCAAGACGCTAGGAGAGAAACGGGCAAAGAAGTGCTTCAGAGAGTTTTGTTTTCTTCTGAAAAACTGCCGATTTCACCTTGTGGCACCCTACATAAACGGGTTCGTTGTCTTGTTTGGTTTTCTCACTGCTTCTGATTCGGCTGAGTTCTTTTCAGTTGACACTGCGTTGGTTTACCTTTTTTCAGTTGTTCATACGGGAGCGATTTACTCGTTGAATAACGTCTATGATATTGAATCTGATGAGAGGCAATTGGCTACCCCTAGGAACTTCGGGCGGTGGAACCTTTCTGCTAAGAATCAGCTAGCACTTGGAAATACCACAAAAAAGAAGGCGTTTCTCTTTTCTCTCATCCTGTTCACTCTGTCAACGCTCTATTTCTATTTAGCAGGTGGTTCACTGCCAGCATTTCTCGCCTTAAGCATCTTCGTTGTCGGATGGGCTTATTCGGCGCCTCCATTAGAACTGAAGAGCCGATTTCTCCTAGATCTCATAATACACGGCTTGTTCTGGGGAAGCTTCCTATTTCTCATGGGCTACCTTATGAAGAGCATCGGTTCTTTGAATTCCGTTATGCCCAACTTGATTCTGGTCTTCCTCGCGTCTATTCTATGGGAGTTTCACAATCACTTTGAGGACTACTACGCGAATAAAGAAACTCGGAACTTGACGTTCGTTGTTAGGCTCGGATTGAAGAGGTCTTTCTACGTCTACGTGCTCGTAGTCAGCGTGGCCATCGCCTACTCCATCTATCTCCTTCCAGTAATATGGTCGACGTCCGCGTTTCTAAGTGCAATGATACTCTATCTTACGAGCGTACTAAAGATTGCAAAAGAAAACTCTCTCGAATCTCTTTTTCTGCCTAGAAAACACTTCTACGTGGCTAATCTACTCTTGTTTGTCTGGATAGCCATGTCTGTATGCTATCGATGAACAGCTTCGAATCGATAAAGGAAAGCCGCGCCACATATCTTTAACAGCATGATTTCTTAGCTATATAGGCTTTCATAGTTCAAGGATCAAGAAACACCACTGATAAGCACAGTTTTCGGAAGGATCCCCACAAGCTTCATGAGATTGCTTCGAGATCTCAAAGATATCCTCATTCTTTTATATGGCCAAAACCTACAAGCTCATCGAATTCGTTTCTAGCTTTGTTTCTCGTTCACGATTAGGCGCTGACAATTCTAAGCATTGTCGCTATCCCTAGAATTAGTGTGAAAATGCCTATGATCAATTTCAGTTTTCTGTTCTCAATCCTTCTAACAAGATAAGCAGATACCGGTGCAGAAAACGCAACACCAATCGACAGCATCAGTGCCAATGTCCAATCTACAGTCCTGCCGATGAGTACATAACCCAGCAATGCGATAATGCATATGAACCCTTCGGCTAAAGAGGTGATGCCGATGGCGCTCTTTGCCTCAACACCTGTTATGATCTGGCCTCCTGTGACGATTGGTCCATATCCCCCTCCGCTTATACCTTTATTGAAGGCAGCTAAAGAACCCAGGATCATTAGCCTACGCCATGAGAAACTGAGTTTCTTGTTTATGGTAATCAGCACGATCGCGCCTGTGGCCGCAACCAAGGCTCCAATGTATAGACTTAGATAAAATCTGGGCAAATTCATAGCGACGACAATCGAAATCAGCGATCCGACTGAACTCAAAGCAACAAGTATCATCGAAATTCTGAAGGATTTTGCGCCGATCTTTAGATCGACATTTTTGAATTCATGATGGAAAAAAGCAGCAGAAAAGTCTCCGACGAGTTGTGAAAACAGTATCGCTGGAACGACTCGGAGCGGATCAAAACCAATCATCAGTAGAAGGGGGCTCAATATGGTTCCGTATCCCCCTCCAAAGGAGGCGTCAACAACCTCGAGCAAAAACGCCAAAACAACTATGTGAAGAGACGTTAGCTCAATCAGCATTCGACCACCATATTGGTGAACCTTACGGTCAATGGTGAAGACCCTCCCTATATCTTTGATGCCATGATACTACGTAGAGTTTCATGCAAAGATACTCTTTATATGGATGGGAATTCAATGGACTAGAATGCACCGTAACAGCGCATCCTATTGTAGAAAGTCTCTGGGATGTGGAAATTATTGATGCGGCATGTGGTTTTGCTGTGGGCGATAGTGCAACGATTTCAAGATGGAACGGCGAATCGTGGAGCAAGGAAAGAATGGACGTAGGTTCCGTAGAGACGCCCGATAGGGATTACATTTTGCTATATTTGGGATCAGCGATTGTTCCAGTAGTGGTCGCGGGAGTGATCACGTTTTTGACGGCAAGAATGAAGCAAAAAAAAGAAAAATGAGAGTTTTCACCGCATTATTTCTCTTCCCGTTAAGACGAAACCTGAGGCGACTATAGGAAACCAAACCATAGCAAATGGAACAGCATATGCTGACACCCCCAAACAGCCAGAGATGGATCGTCGAGCACAAAAGTGACTCCCACTAAAGCGTGGGGAAACATAAGTAACACCCAACTTATGAGTAATCCCACCCATGACAATCTGTTCTTGGATTTGGAGGCTGGAATTGAAGCTTCTGCAAACAAGACACCAAACGCCACAAAACCAAATCCCATAGAAACCTCCCACGTATTAACATGACTGCCAAAGGGATATTTTTCACCAACCATGTATGGTCCTAATGAGGGTTGCCATTTCATTGTCCAGATCGCTCCCCCAGGTACAAACAGGAGTCCCGATATCCACAACAATTTCCAACTCGGCGTCATAGATTCAAATGCGTCAGACTTGTAGCGCATTATAACCCAGCTACCGACCACAAACGACATTACAACAACAGAAGAAGTTACAACATCCATTGCAGCGCCTCCCTATGCGAACATAACTCCATCTTTACTTCCTTCTCCTATTCCAATATAACGTTTCAACTAACCTGCATTTGGGAGGTCAAGAGTTTAAGGAAAAAAATCCTTTCTGTGCACAGTGTGAAATAAGCCGAGAAAGAAGCCAGAATCAAGCCCAGAAGAACCCAGCAACAAGAGCCAAACCGAGCTCACCATTAATGGTCACGCCCAAAAGCACGGGGTCTAGTCCGTGATGTAATCGGCGCAAGACGAAAAACGGTATAGACAGCATCGTGAGCTTGGCTGCCCTTCGAAAGCAAATCAAGGATTAGTGTTACTGGACACGAAGAGAGAAGGCTTTCTTAGAATAGTCATTCTGTAATAAAACGTTGTGCTCCTAACGCGTAGGGGGCCTATTTCAAGAGTGGTTAGCATAGACTAGACTACACTCGACAAAATATCCGCAGCCAATTTCCATGCATGAGGTTTTTGATATTCTCTTGGACGTATCCTCACTTCTTAGACAGAAGAAAAAGACGTGCAGTCAGTAGGGGGTGGGGCTATACCACAAAGCCCTCGATATGAGCGTTGTGACAGCTGTCAGGGTGGCAATGATGCCATACCCGCAAGCGATTCCGGCTAAAAGGACGGCCTTGTGTTGATTCCACCAATCCTGTTTGAGCTTCTTCTGGAGTAAGTGGGCGCCGATAAGGTAACCTATAGCGAGCGCGTTGGCAAAGTATGGAGGTGTGTTGAAGCCCAATACGAGTGCGATGGGACTAAAGAAAGGGATGCGGATCACGCTCGAAGCCACTGTCAAGACGGCCAATACTATGAATGCTGAGACCGCAAGCTCAGGTTTGAAAAGCCTAAGAAAGTTGGTGGCGATGAAGTTGCGTTCCAGAACAAGTTCAGGCCATATGTTCACCGTTGCTGGAAAGGTGAAAGACGGGATCGGCGCCATAGCCTGATAGAGGCTCATGACTATGAAACCCATAACAATCGTTAAGGGAATCAGCACCAGCAAGGTTTTCACGTAATCAAAGAAACGGGTTTCCGTCATCTGAGCAACCTTAGCGATGTAAGAGTATTCCGCAGCCATCAATCCCATGCCGAGTTGTCTTGTGTAAAGAGGCATAAACCAAGCTTCTGCCCCCGTATAACTTGAGGATAGAATGGCCAATTCCTTCGTATGGGGCATATTTATCCCTTGGACCCCCCCGAAGCCGGTTTCACCCATACCTCGCGCGTTGATCATTGCTGTTGCAAAAGGTATGACTACAACAAAGAGAACCAGCGTCCAGAGGGGGAACTGCGGGACGAGAATACTGAGTAGAACCGTGGACCCCAAAAGGCCACCAAGCCAAATCGTTAGGATAACGTACAACCGTGGATAGCCAGTTTCAACCTGAGATGCTCTTCCTAGACGTGCTAAGCTCTTAATGGATCTTGCAAGGTAATTCCGACCAGCGATGATACGGACGGCGGCTACTCCAAGAGCCGCACCAATGAAAGGGCTTAACCATACGTCAAGTTGAGCCCTCCACATTACGAACTCTGCGCTGGAGCCTGTGACATATTCGCTTTGAAACTGGGCGAAGAGGGGTGAAGGTATCTTCAGGGCTAGCCAGTTTCCGAACACCCATATGGCGTAAGATCCGATAAATATGGATACGATTGTTGATGCGGGAAGCATCCAAGCGAAGGTGTAAGCGAAGGGTTCGAAGATAATGCCATAAACAACGCCTGGAAAGTACTTATCTATAAGTGTAGTCAGGTCTACAAAGGTAAGATAGCCTGCACGGATCCCGAAGGCGTGTCCTAAGGTTGTGGGAACCCCGAATGTGAAAGCGGACCAGATGAGACTGACTACTGTAGCGATAGTAAATACCTTCACCTTCGCGGGGTCCTTTTCGGAGATGGTGATGATTGATTCTGAGCCTAAAGGGGCCGTAGGGTAGGGAAGCTTCTCAACCTCGACGTAGAGATACGCGCAGAGTAGACCTAGGCCAATCTCTGCACATTGTCCGAACCCGACAGAGAGTATCAAGACGATGATAGGTAGGAGCCAGTCAGGATGAAAGAAGGACTTGGAGTAGTATGCTTGGGAGCCGACTGGAGGGGCATACCATCCTGGCAGGGCGTAGGAGAGGGGCCTCCCTGTTTGCATATCCATGAACTGGTTTGAGAGAAGATGGGTTTTGTGGTAGCCTTGAAAAGTGACGTCGATGAAGAAAGTCTCTGTCATGGCTACGCTGAATAGGAAATATATGAGGAAGACCTCATGTCTCGTGAGCGGTTTTCCGAAGATTCTAGCGATCTCTGTGAATAAGATGACCGTCACCCATAGGGCGGGAAGACCCACCATGTACCCAGGTCCCACACAGCAGTAAAGGAGGAAGATGCAGAGATATTCGGCTTCTGGGGTGACAG
>CAYURV010000018.1:0-12049 GCA_964447115.1 uncultured Candidatus Bathyarchaeia archaeon | reverse complement strand
TCACATATACGAAGACCGAAAACGCTAACCATGTGCCTAGAAAGGCAAGACACACAGTAACCCGGGCTGTATTCTTGTTGGTCAAGGGAGGATCCAATACATGAATTGCTGGGTAGCCTTTTTATAGCTTTCCAGAATCCTGACGTCTTCACTAATTGCCTTTTGAACACAAATGGCATTTGCTAATAGAAAGGGCAATGCTTTAAGTCTGCCCGATACACTCACTTGCCAGTAGCTTCCGCCCTTTTCCTCCTGTAAGCATTGTGCAGCCTTTGGCCAAAGCTTCAATGTCTATATTCGTGATATAATGAGAGAGGCTATCGCGTTATAGATTCTTTCATTGGCAGCCGCTATAACGGAAAACCGTCTTAGCTCTGTCAGAGGGGTTTCATGAAACCCCTTCCCATCTGGTTGGAGGAAAACGCCGCCAGCCTCTCTGAGGATGAGCATGCCTGCGGCAATGTCAACTGTTCGTAACTTCGTTCGCACATCGACATACGCGTCTAAAAGCCCCGAGGCAACTTGGCAGATCTCCAGAGCCGCGGACCCAAAGGATCTCAGACTCTTAGCAATCTTCAAGACAGGAACTGCTTTCTCGATATTCTCAGGCGCACGAGAGACGTCTATGCTCAGCACAGCGTCCTCCAGATTCACGGTTTCAGAGGGCTTAATCCTCTTACCATTGTGCCGTGCACCCTTCCCCTTCTCAGCCTCATAGATTTCACCGCTGGAAAGGTCGATGACAACAGAGGCGTCGAGGTCATCTAAGCGATTAGTTAGTGAAGTGGCGAGGGACGCAGAAACGAAGCCTATACCTCTCACAGCGTTTGTGGTTCCGTCGACAGCATCTGTAATAAGGTAGAAACTGGGCTTTTTCCCAATTTCCTGAACCCCTCGCTCTTCTCCAATGAACGTGCAAGAAAGACCGTTTCTCTCAAGAAACCGTACTATCACCTCTTCGGCAGCTTCGTCGATGAGACGTGTCTTGTCTCCTCCGAACCCGGAACCTGTTATCCTTCCAGCTTCAGTCTTGCCAAGCAACGGGTGAACAGCTGAGTAGATCTCCCTCGCGATTTCCTTTAAGGTTTTAAGCCTCTCACTTTCCAATTGTTTCACCACTCGACGCATATCGTTAAAGATGATAGGGTTTAAAGATGTTCCTCCCCGTTGCGATCAAAAGACCCTTTCTGTTCAATGTCTTCAGTTAGCGAAATAACATTACCTCCAGTTCCTCAACTGAAGGGGTTCTTGATCACTAGCTAGAGACAGCCAAAGCTGGGGAAATTGCTTAGAGGAGTTCATATTTGGCAAGATGGAAAAACTTGGCAAAGGTACTACTTGCTACGGCCTTTTTTCTTCTTGACTTCCTTAGCCTTCTTCTCCTTCTTACCATAATAGTAGTACTTCTTCTTTTTCTCTTCACTCATGACCCGATGTACCTCCTTCTTCCATAATATAAGTACAAAAAAGACTATTAAGGATTTAAAGGCTCACCGCTTGGATAGCGAATTAAAGATGACTGTGAAAATCTACGGGTTTATCTGAGAAACTTGGGCATACACCTTTTATCCTCAACAGGATCAAAGCTCCCTAGACCATCAATATTCAATGGAATCACGATCCTGGAGACCATCCCGTGGAGACTATGTGGGAGTCTAATAAGCCTCATGCCTCCAGATGTGACCCATTCGTCTACTGAGAACCCTTTCTCCTTTATCTCCTGTGCGAATCTCTTCCGCTTCTCAAAAGTCCAACTAAAACCGTCTTCATCGAAGACATGGATGTGGAACCCTCGCCCTGAGTAGACTATTCTCATGTCAGCAAAAATGTCAATAAGCATCTCGTAAAGCCGGATCGTCTCCTCTTTGGTCATCTTGAACTCGATTTCACAGAAGCTAAGACCCTGATGTCGCCGCATCTTGTCTTCAAGCGTCCCATGAATTGGGCACGTCAAGTTCTCAGGGTCTATGTCGAACGCTAGTTCTTGGCCCACAGCCTTTCCGTTCTCGTCGTAAACGTTCCTGTCATAATAGACTCCTTCCGGCCGAAACTCGAGGATCTGTGCCTTCACGTCGGCTAGATCCTCATACTCGTCGATCAAAATAGTCGTAGAGGCGTCACTCTTATACTCGGGAGGATAAATGCCAGTGTGCCTCCCAATGATTACGGCGAAGACAACCCTTTTCATACGGCCTTCGAACCAGTTTCTGACGCTGTTTAGGTTGAACTCTTCACGGTAGAACCTTTCCCTTTCATTCAAGGTTGAGTAACGCATCCCTTTTGGAAGCTCATATCTAGTCAAATCAGCTTACTTCCTTAAAATAGGACGTCTTTCTAGGTATTTCAAGCGTGAGACATTTTTTACTTAGTATTCAGATTGTGCCAGCTTCCCAGCTAGACGTGTACCTTTTCTGCTCATCTGTCATCTTGTCTATTTCGACGCCTATTCCCTTGAGTTTCAGACGCGCCACAAGCTCATCAATCTCCTTGGGCACACTGTAGACTCGGGGCTGCATCCTAGGGTTCTTGGCTATGAACTCAACGCATAAAGCCTGATTGGAGAAGGACATGTCCATGACTTCAGAGGGATGACCTTCCGCCGACGCTAGGTTAATAAGTCTCCCTTCAGCGAGGAGGAAGATCTTTCTTCCGTCGCGCAATTTGTACTCATCTAGGTTTGGTCTTAGGGTTCTCTTCGAAGAGGTAACCTCGTCTAGATCGGGTATACTTATCTCAACATTAAAGTGTCCGCTATTGGCGATTACGGCGCCATCTTTCATCCTTGAAATGTGTTCCTTGCGGATTACACGTATATTCCCCGTAACAGTCACAAAAATATCGCCTACCTCCGAAGCTTCCCGAAGAGGCATAACTTGGAACCCATCCATAACTGCCTCAAGCGCCCTTACTGGGTTAACCTCCGTGACAATGACGTTTGCACCCATGCCTCTGGCTCTCAAGGCGAGACCTCGTCCGCACCATCCATAACCGCACACCACAAACTTTTTCCCAGCCAAAAGGATATTTGTGGCTCGAAGGATTCCGTCAATAGTGCTTTGGCCCGTCCCATATCGATTGTCGAACAAATACTTTGTATAGGCATCATTCACAGCTATTATAGGATACTTGAGAGCCCCATCCCTCTCCATAGCCCTAAGACGGATGACGCCGGTTGTAGTTTCCTCAGTTCCTCCCTTCACGCCTTCTAGAACTTCACTCCTTGATGTGTGAATTGTATTGACCAGGTCTGCACCGTCATCTAAGGTTACCTCAGGTTCGTGACTGATAACCTTGTTTACACACCAGTAGTACTCTTCTGTCGTCTCACCACGCCAAGCATATGTGTTGAACCCTGATTTCACTAGCGCAGCGGCAACCTCGTCTTGGGTTGAAAGCGGGTTTGACCCACAAAGCGTAACCTCAGCTCCACCAGCTTCTAGAGTCTCGACGAGCACAGCGGTCTCCTTCGTCACATGTAGGCAAGCCCCAATTGTTAAGCCCTTAAGTGGTTTCTCTTTCTGAAACCTCTGCCTTACCTCGTTGAGAACTGGCATATGCCTTGAAGCCCACTCAACAAGAAGTCTGCCTTCATCTGCTAAGCTCATGTCCTTAACCTTGAAGTCAACCATGTCATCTGCTTCCTTTTCCAAACACAACAAAAACATCATGAGCGCGACATATAAGGTTACGTGAGAACCGAGCAAGCTTCCTACCCACCGTCACTTGTCTATTTCCGTTTCCGGCTTCGTCCTAACAAATTCAATAAAACAATAGGCGCATCTCCAGATATCGAGAAATCACGATACAAACATGGGGATGCGACTATCTAGATGTAATACGTTTTACAATGGGGGGTCTAATCTTCTTGAGAACACGGTAGCGACAGAGGGGGCACCTGATTCCAAGTTCCAGTTCTGTGGACTTGACTGTGGCGCCACATTTCAGACATTGGTAAAGAATTGCTGGCCGTTGTTCTCCCTCAGCCACTTATCTCACGTCCGTGGTTGAAAGGTTTATCTGCGAATTCAGTCTTTATTGTCTTCATAAAAGTATCGATGGGATATTTAAATTAGGCGGTGGGCTTCCAAAGGAGGCGAAAGGGGCGGGACAATGACTCTCGAAATAATGATCTTGGCAGGCGGTGGAGGTCACACCGGATATGCATATGCACTGGCTCAAGAGCTCTATGGAAAGGCATCGCTATCCATTCTTGTGCCTGAAGGAGACGAACTCAGTGCAAAGAGAATGAGCAGGTTTGGCAAGGTTGATTTTCTAATCAAGCCCAGAGGACCTAAGACATCAACTTATAAGTTTGCCTGTCGCTTGATAGAGGCTTTTATGAAAACATTGATGAAGGTTCCTAGGAAGGTGCATGCCGTGGTCAGCACTGGGAGCAACTTCTGCATTGCTCCCGCTCTGATCGCATGGTTCAAAGGAATACCTGTAATTAACATAGAGAGTTCGGTACGCTTCACTAAAGCATCTAAGACTGCGAAGGTGCTTCAACCTTTCTCCGAAATAACCGCCCTACAATGGGAAGAACAGAAGAGACTTTTAACCGACGGCGAAGTTGTTGGTCCTCTTTTGCCGAGACCTGAGGTTGAATCTTGGAATGGCAGATATGTCTTGATAACAGGGGGAACATATGGGCACCGAATGCTTTTCGACATGATGAAGAAAAGCAGCTTAGAGAATGTAGTTCTGCAGACTGGTCGGATAGATCCGCAACCATACATAGATGCTCATCCAGAATGGAAGGTCATAACCTTGACGGAAAGCTTTCACGAGGTGATTGCAGGCGCAGAAGTAGTCGTAACCCATTTCGGCTCCACGGTACTAGATTCCCTCGTCTATAAGAAGCCCATCGTAATTGTGCCAAACCCGGAATGGACAAGGACTGCTGGTGAAGAAGATGCAGAGTATCTCGCTAAGAAGGTAAACGCCGTCCTGGTCTCGGAAATAACACTTGAAAGCCTTCTGGACGCGATAGCCTCTGCAAAGGAACGTGATCTTCCCAGTCTTCCGAGAGGAGCTGAAAAACTAGCAGGTAAGATAATTGTGAGAATTGGAGCCAGTTAGTTAAGGCAATTATGAGAACAAGCCATCGTGGTGCAGCAAGATGGTTAAGCTGATCGTGATCACAGCCGTTCATGACGAGGGCATGTACCTCGCCCACAGTATTAAATCTCTGGCTCTAGCTTGCGATTATGCTCACCGCAATTGGAGGCAAATAATAATCCTCGACAGATGCAGTGATAGAAGCGAGGCTATCGCCCGTGACTTCACAGAGAGATATCCTAACATCAGCTTATATGCTAAGGCCAAAATTATATGGAAACACAGCTACGCCGAAAACCTTCAGACTGGTTTCAAGTACGCGGTGAATGCTAAGGCAGACCGTTTTGCGGTTGTTGATGCAGACATAGTCCTAGACAAGGATTACTTCGCAAGAGTCCTGCCAGCCCTAGACACGCCTCGGATAGCTTCCGCAAGCGGAATCCTCATCACAAACCCTCTGCATCAAACCCTATATTCAAGTGCCTACAGGGCATGGGAGCGAAACTATAGAGTGGGGCTTAATGTGGCTGCCTGGGGCGCGTCGAGAGTATACAAGATGGAACCACTGCTCAAAGTTGGGGGCTTCAAGGACTTTGCATCTCCCGACACGGAACTTGACATGAGACTAACCCTGCAAGGCTTTAGACACAATATCGTGTCTGAAGCAAAAGCCTACCACATAAGAGAACTCTCCATAGAAAATAGCTTGAAGGGGCAGATAAAACTAGGCATGTCAAGAAACGAACTCGGCGTGCAATTATGGAAGACAATCCTGCATGGAATCTTTAGGTTGAGACCAGCCTTGATCGCGGGTCACGTGATCGCGGCTTTAGGGAAAAAGTGGGCTAAGAGATGAGAAATATGCGCCTCTTGTTTGTTACGAGCTTCTACCCTCCGATCACTGGTGGCGGGTCTTCTAGGATATATGATCTTTCAAGATCACTGGCTTCTATGGGTTTGGAGGTGAGAGTTCTAACTTTTTCCTCAATCTCAAATCTTTTCAGAAAAGAGGGGAGCAAGGAAGTTGAAGTTCTAAGAGTGCCAGCATTGGGTTTGAAACATCCACTGGACCAGATCTTGACCGGTTTTATCGGAGTTCTATTGGTATCGAGAGCTCGAGACTTCGTGATTACATCTGTACCTATGGGGGAACCTTGTATAGGTGCTTTTTTTGCATGCAGTTTTCTCGGGAAAAGAATGGTAGTTGATGTAAGGGACGAATGGGAAGATGCAGTGATTGGTAGAACTAGACATCTCTTAACGAAGACTCTTTACAATCTGTATAGAAAGCTGTTCAACACTATCTACCAAAAGAGCACATTCGTAACTACTGTTACACCTACACTTATGAAAAGGATGGAACAAAGAGGCGTCAGTAGAATGTATCTAATCCCGAATGGAGCGGATCTTAGAATGTTCCATCCGTTGACAGAAGACGGGCAAATTGAGACTAGAAAAGAGATTGGCTTGAAGGCCGATGACTTTATGATCGTATACGCAGGCAGGATAGGATGGTATTACCGAATTGACACGGTCATAAAAGCCTTGGATATACTCGTGAATAAACAGAAACTTGCTTCCATTAAGTTTCTTGCGATGGGAGCCGGAGAGAGTGTTGAGGAATATCTGAAGTTATCTAAAAGTTTGGCTCTTGATGAGAATGTCATATTCCTCGGTGAAAGAAGGCGAGAGGAAGTAGCTAAAATATTACCCTGTTGCGATCTTGGCGTAATTCCATTTGACGATGATCCTATATGGTTATCAGCTTACACAACTAAGATTTTTGAATATTGTGCATCAGGGTTACCTGTGATAGTTTCAGTAGTAAGTGGCTCCGACTTACAGAAATTGGTCAAAAAGAACAATATTGGCTTTACAACTACGCCCATGAGACCTGTAGAAATGGCCGAAGCTATACTAGAAGCATACAAAAACAAGGCCCAACTTAAGATCATGCGGGCAAATGCTAGGAATCTAGCCATTAGAGACTTCGACAGGAAGAAGATTGCTGAAAAACTGGCCAATATATTGAAGACACATCAGTAGGCATCATCCGCAAAAATCGTGGACTGATGCTTTAATTCGATGTCGTTGCTAATATGCCGGTGTAAATATTAGGGTCATCCTAGTTCCTAGATAAACCGACAGAAATGTTACTTAGGTCAAGATTGTAATCTACAATTTTCTTAAATATGCTTCATTCTTTAATATGCTTCTGTGGTAATACCAGCAATGGCTTACGTTATGTGTACTTGGGAAGAGGGACAGATAGCTCCCATCGCTATTGAGTCTGCTAAAGACTTTGTAGATCGCTTTATTATTGTAGATAAAGGTTAGGAAGAGGGGACTGCTTTGATAATCGAGGAATTTACTGAGGAATGGGGGCTTAACATCGATATCTATGTTAAACCCAACCTGTTTCTGTATTAAGCAAGATTGTTCGTTATGAAGAAGGCCGGAGGAAGACTGGATTCTGATACAAGATGGTGGCGAAGTTTCCATGCTGATATGCCCAATAGCATATTCAGACGGAGAAGGCTTCTGGAGAAATTCAAGAATGCGACTTCCTGTGCCTCTAGGATTGTTTTGCTTTACGATTTTCTCCATACAATATCCAAGGTTTACAGGCCACGTCTTTCGTTCCTTACCGCGATGTTAGATGGACCATGGAGGGCGGAAACCAATACATATAAAGGAGTACGGCTGTCCTCCTAACAAAGGAAAAGATACATATGTTGATGGAGATTTTGCCCTCAATAACTATTGGAGTGCCAACCTATAATCGCGCCTGGTGTCTTCACCGCTTTCTGGACGCCGTTGAGCAACTAGATTATCCAAAAAATAAAATCCGTATTGTTTTTGTGGATAATTTTTCTGATGATGGAACAATGCAAATGCTAGAGGAGTTCAAAGAACGGGTATCAGATGACTATGAAAAAATTATAATAATTCCGGAGAGAAGTAACATTCCCCAAGCTCGAAACACTTGTGTGAAAAGTTCTATGGGTCAGTATCTGCTCTTCTTGGACTCGGATGTTATTCCACCACCTGACACCGCAAAGCGCATGTTGAATGTTTTTGCCTCTAACCCAAGAGCAGCCATTGTCGGTTTTCCCTATCGATGTGAACCATCAACCCTTGCAGAAAACATGTATTTCAGCAAGCAGCCACGGACTGTTCATACTGCAATGGTTGTTGGTATGGGCTGCACCATGATCAGAAGAGGCATTTTTGATGAAATTGGTTTTTTTGACCCGAAGTATGAGGCTGATGAAGACGCAGATTTGACTATCAGAGCTAGCAAGTCGGGTCACATCGCTTTGCTCGATCCATCCAGAATGCCACTTCATTTGACAAGAGAAAGGTTGTATGGATTTCTGCCAGAGATCATTGGTTATTGTAGATATTCATTCGGAATTTTAGCTAAATATCACTTCAAGATCTTGAAGACACATAAGCCAAGATGGATGAGAAACAAGGTGCTCTTCTACTCTGCCATGGTAGCAAGCATTCCAATAGCCATTGTAGGCGTGGCGTTAGGGAATCTTATTCTTGTTTTGCCCCTCGTTCTTCTTTATGGTGTCGTTTTTACTCTTCACTTCTCAAGGGCAAGAGGCATGTGGCGACTCATCAATCCAATACTCTTTCCACTGTTCGGAATGTCATTTGCTATGGGGATTTGGAGAGAGCTAATTCGTTGGCACCTGCGGAGAGAGAGCAGTTGATGTTCCGTTCTCGATCGATCGCAAAAGGGCTTCTTTTCTTCGCGGTTTTCTTGACTCTGACTGGCGATCCCGTGATAATGCTTTCCCTGAAGAGACTATAGGTCTACCATTATTTGTGCTGCTCCGATCTGCCTGATAGAGCGAGATATCTACTTTTCGACAGAATGAAAGGCTCCGCGATGAGACCATTCTTGAGCACTAATGGTCTCCACTATTCTCCGCGACGCTCTTCCATCTCCAAAGGGATTCGGGAGACTTTGAAGCCTCTCTTTGATCTTCTCCACTTGCTCCATGATCTCCTCCGCTTTTGCTACTATCTTCTCTGGGCCAGTTCCCGTTAGGTAGTTCGCGCCGAGCTGCACTGTCTCCACCCATTCTGTATTTGTGCGTAGGGTTATGCATGGCGTCCTCAGCCAGAAGGCTTCCTTCTGCATTCCACCAGAGTCGGTCAGGATGAACCTTGCGTTTTTCACCAGGTTTAGCGTTTCATGGTAACCCAAAGGGTTTACCAGTCTTAGGTGTTTTTGTCTCTTTATCTTGCCATTGAGCGCAAATGTCTTAAGTTGTTTCCTTGTTCTGGGGTGAACCGGGAAAACAACGGTCAGTTGGTTAAGTCTTGCGACGGCATCGACAATGTTCCCTAGGTTTTCTGGATTGTCAACATTTTCAGGTCTGTGAGCCGTTATCAGCACGTAACTATCTGGTTTTAGGCTCAGCTGCCGCAGGATATCGGTTTTTTCAGCTTTGGGTAGCTGCTGTAGAAGCACGTCGTACATAGTGTCTCCTGTTTGGTAGATTCTGTCTTTAGTTATTCCTTCTTTTTCAAGATTTCTAGTGCAGTTCTCAGTGGGGGTGAACAACAGTGTAGAAATGTGGTCTGTCAGTCGTCTATTCACTTCTTCCGGCATCCTCATGTCATAGCTTCTCGCCCCTGCCTCTATGTGAGCCACTGGTACATTGAGTTTCGCAGCGGTTAACGCCCCAGCGAGCGTGGAATTCGTGTCTCCAGGCACTACTACTAATTCCGGTTTCTCCTTCAGGACGATTTTCTCTAAGCGCATCATTATCTCTGCCGTTTGCTGTGCGTGAGTTCCGCTGCCAACATCAAGGTTCTCCGCTGGGTCGGGCAGGCCCAATTCCTCGAAAAAAATTTTGGTCATCTCGTAATCGTAATGCTGCCCAGTGTGGATGATCTCCATTCGTATATCCTTGCATCGGCTGATCTTGTGGATAAGTGATGAAGATTTGACTATCTGCGGCCTGGTTCCAAGGACCAAGGTGATCCTCATACGATCATCCTCGACGATGATTAGCAAGTAGAACTGTTAAGCTTTATGGGCTGCATGTGAAGGTTCCCATCGCTCAGTCAGTTTCCTCGTAGATTTCTATCCACCTTAAGGCGACCTTTTGTGAGTCGTGTACCATCTCTGCGTATGCTCTCCCCTTGTCTCCATACTTCCTCCTGAGTTGTTCATCCTCAATGAGTGCTTTCAAGTCATTGTACACGGTTTCCGGGGTTGTCCGAATAAAGGGGTCAAAGGGCATATAGTCTTCCAAGCGAGGATCAATGTATGCCAGAACCGGTTTCCTCATGGCAAGAGCCTCAACAGCTAGGATACCGTACCATCCTATCGCTCTTGCGACTTTGTCGACGACGATGTCTGAAGAAGCAATAAGACGAGGCATATCTCTGTGCGGAACGTCTGTCACCAGAAGCTTTTCTATCGCATATCCTTCGCTTTTTAACCGGTCTAAGGCGACCTCGACGGAGGTTTTCCCTTGGTAGTATTCCCGAGTTGTTGTTGGATAGTGAAGAATCCGAACAGTTTCTGACGGTTCTTTCTCGACAGGCTGCCACACAGACAAATCCACAGGGTTTGGAATCCACTCAGCTCTTGCTTTGGTATACTGGATTAGGTCGGGCATGGATACGTAAATCTTGGTGAGCTTCCGATTAAATCTCTCATATGGCTCTCGTCTATGTGCTTTGCGAAGAGACCCACCATGGTAGAGGTAGACTGTTTTCTTGTGGAATAGATGCTTGAGAATTCCATAGTCAAGGAAAAATCGGAAAGTTCTTACAGGGCCGTCATGAAAATGAAAGACATCGTAGTCTGGACCCCACTTCGTGAGCAGGTCGTTCAGGTAGCGAACCCCCCTGAGCCTTGACGACGGATAGACGAAATCCTCCTCAAATCCAAAGGGATGATGGTCGAGAACTATGACGTCGGATTTGTTTCCATATTTTCTTTGAGCCCTTGAAAGAACAGTGGCAACGCCTGCAAGGTTCTGAATATGCAGTACACGCATATGTCTTTCTTTCATCCTGAAACCTGCTGATTCGGACGGATCGGGCAAGATGTCGTGTGGGCATGACTACTTGCCGCATGCCATTTGTTCATTGAGCAGCGAGCGTTATAAAGATGATGCGTCAAACGCTCATCTCCGATCTTTAGCGGCAGGCATCAATATTTCATAAAAAGCAAAGTGATCTACTAACTATCTACTGTACCTTGAGAGATGTGTTATGAGTTTCGTGAACCTTGGCGTTCCCAAAGGAAAGGCTGGAAGGGTAAATGTGGAGAGAAAGGTCAATATGCAAGAAATATCTAATAGAATCATAAAGCCATATGATTCTTTGAAGCAGAATCAAGGGCCTTTGTGAGTCCGTATGTGCAAGTCTCTAGTGTGATTGGAGCAAGCGCGTAATGTCCAAGACCATCCAGAAAGAACTAGTCAGCGTCGTCATTCCTGCGTACAATGCAGAAAGATTCATAGAGGACTCCGTAAAATCATGCTTCAATCAGACTTACAGACCGATTGAAGTGGTTGTTGTCGACGATGGGTCAACAGACGCGACTCCGGACTTGGTTAACGATCTCTGCGACTCAGTTCCCGACAATGAAGTCGAGCTTAGGATGATGGACATTGGTGAAAACAAAGGGGCAGCCAACGCCTTAAACGTCGGCTTCTCAAACGCGCAAGGAAACCACATCTGTTGGCTCAGTGCAGACGACATGTTTCTGGACGAACGAAAGGTAGAGAGACAAGTAAATTTCATGAGTAGAACGGGGGCTCTTTGGAGCTACTTTAAAGGCTCATATGTAGGTGAGACTGTCCCGACCGCTACGCTTACAAGGAGCAGCTTCTTACCGTACGCGCGCATCATGGACCCTTTGTTCATTCGTGACCATGAACTACGCTTGATGATGTTACTCTTCAGGAACCCCATAAACGGGAGTTCAGTCATGATCAGAAAGGATTGC
>CAYURV010000017.1:0-12367 GCA_964447115.1 uncultured Candidatus Bathyarchaeia archaeon | reverse complement strand
GCAAAAAAGATCAACATGCTAGATATTGATGAGAGACAAGTTGAGAGGTTGAGGGAGAAGGTGCTTAGCCCACTAAAGCGCGAGGGGGGTGTTAAACCAATTGAGTTGCGAAACCGAATTCAGAGGATTGCTAATAAGACTTTGGGGCCCGTAAGGAACCGGAAAGGCATAGAAAAGCTCATCCAGTTCATAGAGACTGTGAAGAACAATGAGCTTCCGAGACTCTACACAAGTTCTAAGAGCGAGAGGTACAACAAGGAGTGGATTGAGACTTTAGAGCTTGAGAATGTTGTGAATGTTCTTGAGGTATCTGCTAGGTCTGCACTCATGCGGACTGAGAGTAGGGGAGTTCATTACTGCTCAGACTGTCCACAAGCAGACAATAAAAATTGGCTTAAGGAAATCGTTGTGAAGAGGGTTGGCGACAAAATACGTACCACTACACGGCCAGTTACTGTTACGAAGCTTCCCCTACCTGGAGGAGTAGTTCCATACATGGAGATGATGAAGAGGTTGATGGAGGCACATTCAGAGATAGGTGGACACCACTGAGGTGAGAGGCGATGCTCCAGAAAAGCATTAAGGTTAAAGTGTCTAGGTTCGATCCAAGCGCTGAAAAGGAGGCTCATTACGAAACGTATGAAGTGCCTTTAACAGAGGGGATGAGCGTCCTAGACGTTCTTGATTACATATACGAAAACATCGACAGTAGTCTGGCCTACTACGACCATGCAGCGTGCAGACATGGAATATGCGGTGGATGCACTATCGTCGTAAACGGCAAGGCATGTCTAGCGTGTCAAAAACTAGTTTCCGAAGACATGTTAATAGAGCCTTCACGCAAGTTCAAGATACTCAGAGACCTCGTGTATACAGCTAAGGAATAAAATTGTGGAGGAGGGATTATGAGTAATAAAAAGAAGATGATTTCCCTTAATGAAGCGAAGCGAGAAGTAGAAGTGACTAGCAAGAGAATAGCCCTTCTACACCTTTCATACGCAAAGATTCTAATTGAGGAGCTTGGCGAAGAAAAAGGAAGAGAGTTGATTGCGAAAGCCATAAAGGATTACGGCGTCCGAATAGGTCAAAGAACGAAGAAAGAAGTGACGGATAAAGATTTAAAACCAGCCTCAGAAAACTTCAGCCTTGGAGAGTCCCTGAGGGTCCCAAAGTTTGGTATGCACGATCGAATTGAAACTGTCGAAGTTGATGGTGAATCGAGGTCGAGGATGTATGGGTGCGTGCTTGGAAAGCTGTGGAAGGAATACGGAGAAGAGAAGCTAGGTCGCCTATACTGCTACGTAGATCCAGCAAAATACATGGCCTACAATCCTAACTGCAAGTTAATACACGTTAAGGCTCTTCCTGATGGAGACAAGTACTGCGAGCTTGCAGTCAGACCTACAACAAAGAGAGAAAGAAGAGACTTTTCAGCCAAGAACAAAGACTGGTTCTACATAGACAAATAGCTCTAGCGTGCGCTATCGTTCTAGGTGAACTAGGTAAGGTAGAAGACGTCAATAAGACGGATATGGGACTTGAGCAGTGTCGCATGAGCGAACAGAGTTAGGCGGATTTACGTCCCCGCAATCTTTCGTATAGTGAGACGATTTTTCTTCTCAAAAAGCTGCCTCGACCTAGGAGACCCATAGGCTGGACCAGTGGCATTATTATTAGCAGAATTCCAAAGATAAGAGTGCGGTATACCGCTAGGAACCTCAGAACTTCTGGCAGGAGCGTTATGATTGTGGCGCCTATTATTGATCCTACGGTTGACCCTGCTCCTCCGAGAATCGGCATCAGAAAAATCGTATATGAAAAGTGGGCATGAAAGTAGTTTGGGTGAGCTGTCTGAAGGAAGAATGAAAGCATGCTGCCGCCAGCACCGGCATATGCTGCACCCATCACGAAACACAGTACTTTTGTCCTTACTGTATTTATGCCCAAACTCTCTGCAGCGTGTTCCTCATCTCTTATAGCTCTTAAAGCTAGTCCGAGTTTTGACCTCGATAGTCGTATATCGAGGAAGATAAAGATTGCAACAATTATGAAGGTTAAAACGGTGAATGACCCAATGTCCTGAAACGGCAAGCCGAAAATGTTGGGGCGCGCAATATCCAATATTCCGTACATTCTCCCAAACCAAGGCGTATGTATGAATACTGCGTTCATAATAAAAATCAGCCCAATACTCGCTACAGCTAGATAGTCTTCCCTGATGCGTATAGTCAACCAACCAAAGAGTAAGCCTAGAACCGCCCCCATGAGACACCCCATCGGAAAAGCGATCAGAAAAGGAAGTTGAAAATACGCCGTCAAAGATGCAGATGTATAAGCTCCAACTGCAACTAGCGCGATTACCCCCATCATTGGCTGACCGGCATATCCCATCATGATATTTTGGCCTAGCGCATAGATCATTGCTATGCCAATCGAGCAGAGGACACTTAACTCATATTCAAACATGCACTGTCACTTCCACTTTTGTCCAAGTATGCCTTGAGGCCTTAGGGCTAAAACAAAGAGTAATATGATGAATGATATAGCGCCCCTTGGAACAGCGCTTATGGGAAGATAAGCGAAAGTTAAGACTTCAACCGCTGCCACTGTTACCGCTCCCAAAATTGTACCTGGGAAACTTCCAAGTCCCCCAAGTATTATAACCGCAAACGAAACCAAGTTGGGTAATTCCCCAATTTCCGGGTATACATCATTGTAGTATGTGGAGGTTAGGACGCCGGCTAAACCTGCAAAGACTGATCCGATAATCATTGCAACATAAAAAATCATGTAAGGATTAATTCCTTGACTAGTTGCCAATTCCCAATCTTGAGAAACAGCTCTTAAAGATCTCCCCATTCTAGTCTTCATGAGGAAAAGCCATAAGCCAATCATAGTTGCGACAGCTATGGTTATGGCTGCTAATTGAACGAGGAAAACTCTGACCCCTAAGATGTTCACTATGAACGAATTAAACGGAATAGGATATTGCAGGTGTTTTGCCCCTACGAAACGCAGAAAACCCTCTGTTATAGCGACATTTGCCCCGAGGCTGGCAATGAGGGTAAGACGTTGCCAGTTAGAAACTCGTTTCCTCAAGATCGGAGTATAAAGAAGCGTTTGAATAACTAATCCTGCGAATGCCGCAACAAGCATGGCTCCCACAGTTGAAACTACAATATTACCTGTCAGACGTATAAGGAAGAGATTAGCGTAGGCCCCGATGATAAGAACGCCGCCGTGGGCGATGTGGAAAACGCGCATTACTGCGTAGACCATGCTCATGCCTATGGCGAACGTCATGTAAATGCCAGCAATTCCAGTTATGTTGACTATTTGTTGGATGATCTGCGTGATTTCCATCATCATCACTCTTTGTTGAGAATTTTAACTCACAAACTCTATGAATTATGAGTATATATTATTTTTCATTTGTTAGGAAAAAAACCTCATGCGTTGACCGTGCTGAAGCATGGCGTAAAAAGGCTATAATGCTTTTTTTAAAAGCGTTCGCTAAGAATGGTCGAGGACTTATGGGTGCCATCGCGATGCGACCCTTCAAACACAAAACTGTGTTGGATTGACTGAATTCGCAGACGTTACTGTGATAGATTGTAGCGGTTCTAAGGATCATCCAACTCGAAAATTGAGCGAACCGTACAAATTTCTTTAAGAAAAAAGGGGAATATCGCGATTTCCAGCATCGCTTTTTTGGCTATCTTGGCAGCCATTCAAGTCTCGATGGGATCTCAGCTTTTTTGACAAAGATAATTGTTCCTTCCGCGTTCTTCTCAAGCCCTAGAACTATTACAGCGCGCAGGCATTCTCCACCTGGACTAAATTCTGCTATTGTTCCTGTGATTCCCGGATAGTCTTTAAGCTCGGATAGCCCTTTCTTTATCTGCTCAGGAGTCGTGCCATAATTCGCAATCACTTTCGCTAGGAGCTTAACTGAGTCGTATGTGAGCCAAGCACCATAAGTCGATACGAGACCAAACCTCTGTCTGTAATCAAGGTCATGGGCGATCAAATCTGGCGATGTTATGTCTTCATAGGCATCTACAATAAGCGGCACTTCTAGTCCGATTTCTCCAACGCTATTAATGAACTCTTGAACACTGCTTGACGGTCCAAGTGGGCAGTATGCAACATCCCTGAAACCAAGGCCTGCCATTTGTATTACGCATGGTCCCGACATCGAATAGTCGCCAGGTCCTACTATTACGTCAACGCCCAGTGGCAGTATCTCAGTAAGTAATGCCTCATAGCTCTTCTGGCCCCATTCCACTATCTTATCGTAGACGTTTGTGCCGCCTAGAGCTGTAAATTCTTCGACGAATCGGTCTTTGACCTCAATCTCGTATGCATCGTCAGTGGCTATGCATGCGCTCTTTTTCGCGCCCAAGTCATTATAAATGTATGTAGCAAGGCCTCTTCCAATCACGGGGCCAAGTGGTGCAATTCTGTAGATCCATCCGGCTCCCCTTGTAATGTCTGGGTGTCCAGCCCAGGCAACAACACATGGGATCGCTGCCTCGTTCCAGACAGCCGCGCCCGCGAGGCATGTGTCGCTTCCACTGGCTAGAACTCCAGCGGTGACCACGTCACTGTAAGCGGCTTTACGGGACATTGCGACATTTTGCGTAGGATCGTTTGCGTCGTCATATTCGATAAGTTCTACCATACGGCCATTTATGCCGCCTGCCGCATTTATCTCCTCTACAGCGAACTCGGCGCCACGCATAGAGTCCAAGCCAAGCCAGGCTTCTACACCCGTGAGTGGACCAATAACGCCTATTTTTATAGGTCCTGTTGGTGGTGGTGTTGGTGTTGGTCCCGGCGTCGGAGTGGGTCCTGGTGTTGGCGTTGGTCCTGGTGTTGGTGTGGGTCCTGGTGTTGGTGTGGGTCCTGGTGTTGGCGTAGGTGCAGGTGTTGGAGTGGGCTTTGGTGTTGGCGTAGGCGATGGTGTTGGTCCCGGAAGTGTGGCATAGTAAACGCCGACGATTGCGACTATAAGAATAATAACGACTATGACAGCAGCCTGCATCTTTGTAATTGCTGATTTAGACATACAAGCTCCTCCTTTACTCTAGATTTTCCCTCACGAAACCATTATCTGATTTTAATGTATATATCGTTTTTGCTTTTTCCCGTAAAAGGATCATGCGATTGCATACGCGAAAACAATGCAAAAAGGCTTTTATAATACTTTTTTTTTGAAAACTAGACGAGGGAAAGACCATGAAAAACACCTTAAAAGGAAGGGATCTTCTCACAATAGATGACCTTTCTTCCGAGGAGATAGAAACAATCTTCAATTTAACTAGAAACTTCAAATTGGCAAGTAAAATTTCTAAACATGAAAGAATACTTGAAGGGAAAACCCTTGGTCTCGTCTTTGAGTGGGCATCTACGAGAACTCGGCTGGGTTTCGAGGTTGCTATGGGTCAGCTAGGAGGTCAGTCCATATACATGCAAACCGAAACCACGATGGCTGCCATGGGAGAACCGATGAAAGATATGGACCGAGTTCTCAGCAGACTTGTGGATGCCATCGCCATGCGACCCTACAAACACGAAACTGTTGTTGAATTGGCGGAATACGCAGACGTTCCTGTGATAAATTGTAGCAGCTCTAAGGATCATCCAACTCAAGGATTGGGTGAACTCTATACAATTCTAGAAAAGAAGGGGAAATTGAGCGGACTGAAATTGGCTTACGTAGGCATGACACGGGGTTTATTTCACTCGCTTCTACTCGGATGCCCAAAAGTTGGAATGAACATAGCCGCAGCCTATCCTGACGTTGGAGGCGCCGCGTATACTCCGGATAAGGATGTAGTCAAAAGAGCCCACGAAATTGCGAAAACAACAGGATCAGAAATCGTCCTGACGCATAACCTTCTCGAAGCCGTTAAGGATGCCGATGTGGTTTATGCCTGCATTTTGCTTAGAAGTAGTCTTACAGGAGAAAAGTCACCTGAAGAAGAGAAGATAAATGTACGCGCGTACCAAGTCACTTCAGAAGCCTTGAAACACGCCAAAAAGGATGCAATATTCATGGATCCGGGTCCAGCGTTCCGCAACGTCGAAGTCGCAGAAGAAGTGCTTGAAGGGCCACAATCTGTTGTTTGGGATGAGGTTGAAAACGCGCTCCACGTCAAAAAAGCAGTCCTCGCAATGTTACTCGCTTAACTTGTGTGCACGAAAAAGACCCTTACAATCTCCGTTTAAATTATGAAGAAGCGGCTTGGTGCTCTAATACTACACAAGTTAACTAAACTTGAACTTGTCGTTAAGAATTGCCCAAACCTCTCTAGCGAATATCAGTTCCTCGTTTGTGGGAATCACATATACAGCTACACGTGAGCGGGACCCGCTGATATTCGATTCTTTCTCTCCACCAATCGCCTGTCTATTTTTTTCTGGATCTATCTGCACCCCCATAAATTCAAGGTCTTTAGTTATCTTCTCGCGATAAAGCGGAGAATTTTCACCCACGCCCGCTGTAAAGGCAATGGCGTCTACTCCACCCATAGCAGCCGTGTAGGCTCCTATGTACTTCTTTAATCTGTAACACTCGATTTCGGTAGCCAGTTTTGCTCTTTCATCTCCATTTTCAGCCGCTTTAATTATATCTCGCCTGTCAACGTATTTTCCTGTGATTCCCCAAAGTCCACTCTTCTTATTCAGAATATTGCTCATTTGCGCAGGTGTCAGGTTCTCCTTTTCCATAACGTAAAGTGCAACACCTACATCCAAATCTCCCGAGCGAGTCCCCATCACTGCTCCTTCCAATGGGGTGAAACCCATACTATGATCATAAGCCGAACCCTTCTTAACAGCGGTGATGCTGACACCGTTTCCTATGTGAAGGGTTATGACGTTTATTTCCGAAGGTCTTTTCCCGAGCAGTTTCGCCGCTGTCTTTGACACGTATAAATGTGAGCTACCGTGAAATCCATATTTCCTCACACAGTATGTTTCATACCATTGATAGGGCACGGCGTAAGTGTAAACGTGTGGAGGCATGGTTGTAAAGAAAGCTGTGTCAAAGATCGCTACATGCGGAACGTTGGGAATGACGTTTGTTGCTGACTTTATGCCTGACAGATTATGCGGGTTGTGTAACGGGGCCAGTACAATACATTCTTCTATTGCTTTAATAACGCTGCCGTTTATGATTGTAGAATGATTGAAGCGTAATCCGCCATGTACAACACGGTGACCAACAGCCTCAACTTCTCTGAGATCTTTAATGACGCCATATGTTTTATCCGTCATGAAATCGAAGATCAGATTGATCGCATCATCGTAGGTTTGACATTTATGGATTTGGATCATCTCCTTCCCGTGGGTTAAATGCCTTATGAAGGAATTCTCCATTCCGACTCTTTCAACTATTCCGCTACACAACTTTGTCTCAGCAGGGAAATCCCACAATGAATATTTTATAGATGAGCTACCACAATTTAATGTCATAATTTTCATTTCAAACGCATCCATCATCCACAAAGACTTTGATTGTCTTGTCAACCCACTCATGGCGATTAGATCTGAGTAATAGATTATGCATATACTCGGCCAATGCCAACGGGTTATAATACCCCTAGGTAGGCCTTCTTAACATGCTCATTCTGCAAGAGATTTTTTCCTTCCAACGTAATTTGCCCATTTTCTAGTACGTAGCCTTTGTCAGCGATCTTCAATGCTTGCAGGACATTCTGCTCAACCAGAAGGATGGTGACTCCTTCATTATGAAGTTTCTCTAATGTGTGAAATGTTCTGTTGACGAGTATGGGAGCCAACCCTAAAGAAGGTTCATCCATGAGCAGAAGTTTAGGCCTAGACATTAAGGCACGCCCGATGGATAGCATCTGCTGTTCACCTCCGCTAAGAGTCCTAGCCAGCTGATTCTTCCGCTCTTCAAGCAACGGAAATACATCAAACACCCACTTCAGGTTTTCTCGTCTCTCTTTTCTACATCTAGAAATGTAAGATCCGATCAGAAGATTTTCCATGACGTTTAAGTAGGGAAAGCAGGGTCTTCCTTCGGGCACTAGCGTGATGCCAAGCTCTATTATGCGATGAGGAGGCAGTTTGTGTATCTTCCTCCCAAGAAAATCTATAGTACCAGAAGTTGGTTTCAAGGCGCCTGCAATAGTCATGAGCATAGTAGTTTTTCCAGCTCCATTTGAGCCAACTACAACGACAAGTTCGCCATCATCAATGCTTATTGATACGTCTCGGAGTGCTTGTAAAGCTTCGTAATGGACATTTAATCCTTCAATTCTAAGCATATGCCTCTCCCATGTAAGCTTCGATGACTTTTTTGTCCCCAATCACTTCCTTGGGCTCTCCCTCGGCGATTTTTTCTCCATGGTGTATCACAACAATGCGATCGGATATATTATAAATAAACTTCATTACGTGTTCAATAACGCATAAGGTAATGCCGCGGCCACGGATATTTCTTATCTTCGCCATCATTCCTTCTATTTCGGTCGGATTTAATCCGGAAGCGCTTTCATCAAGAAGAAGAAGTTCCGGATCGGAAGCCAAGGCTCTAGCCATCTCAAGTTTTCTTCTTTCATATAGAGTCAAGTTCTTAGCAAGTTGATCTTTCTTGTCTGCTAGATCCAAGAAATCTAGGAGCTCAATTCCCTTTTCTCTGGCTTCTTCAGACTTCTTTCCCTGAGGAAAGCCGAGAATCGAAGTTTGCGGAGTGCCAAAAAACGAAGCTACCATCACATTTTCTAGGACTGTCAAGTTGTTAAAGGGCCTGACAATCTGGTATGTTCTGCTGATTCTCTTTTTGCAGATCTTGTGTGCTGGTAAACCCGTTATGTCTTCTCCCTTGAATTTTATCGTTCCAGAATCAGGTTTGTAGATTCCAGTCAGAAGATTAAATACGGTAGTTTTTCCAGCTCCGTTTGGACCTATCAGACCTAATATTTCGCCATCATCGATTTGAAGGTCGAAATCTTTAACTGCAACTAAACCTCCAAAAGCCTTTGTTAGTTTACCAACTTCCAAGATCACAATTTTAACCTCGCCAGTCTTGAAAGAAGTCGCCTTACACGACTATTCACACCAAGGATGCCTGTTGGTTCAAAGAGCACGACAATTATAATTATAATACTGTAAATAAGAAAACGTGCCTCCATCGGCACGTTCCCTCGTAAAGCCTCAGGAACAAGTGTAGGTACTAGAGCACCAACAATCGGCCCTAGAGTAGTTCCCATTCCCCCTAAAATAACCATGGTGAATACTTCGACAGAATGGACAAACTCAAAATAGGTTGGGAATACAGACTTGATGTAGTATGCATATAGACAGCCACCGATTCCAGCTTGAAAAGAGCCAAGAATAAAAGCCAAAACCTTTAGTCTAACGGTGTTAACTCCAGAAGACTCTGCAGCAATACCATCTTCCCTTAAGGCCTTCAACCCTAGTCCTAAGGCCGATCTTGACAATTGTCGGTCTATGTATGCCACGATCGCGACGAAAAATAAGCCCAGAATTGAGAAATCCACTGACGACGAAAAACGATAACCCAAGATTTCTGGAGCAGGGATAGGACCTATTCCGAACATTCTGCCGAACCATGGCGCAAAAAGAAGGATGGCAACTACAATAAAATTAAACCCGATACTGCCAACAACAAGGTAAGCTCCGGCAAGCTTCCCTCTCATGAAAAGCCAGCCAACCGCAAATGCTATGAGCATTGTCATGAGGCAAGATAGTGGCAATGTCACTATGAACGGGAGATTGTATGCTGTAGATAGAATTGCAGTTGTGTATGCTCCAACTGCAACTAGACCCATATATCCGAGCATTGGCAATCCTGCATATCCCAACATAATATTTTGGCCAAAGGCAAAGATGCAGAAGATTGAGAAAAAGGTGAGGATGGAGGTTATATAATTCACTGGAATCATAATCAAGGTCTCCCCATTATTCCTCTGGGCCTCAGCAATAGGATTACTATGAGAACTATAAAACTTACTAATGTACGCGGAAAGGTTAGTGGTATATAGGCTAGAGCCGTCGTTTCCAAAATCCCCAAAATTAATCCTGCAATTATAGTCCCGGGTATACTGCCTAATCCGCCCACAATTATGACGGCTAGAGCGATGTTGACAGGTACGAACGCGATTTCGGGATGGACATCATTATAATACAAGGATAGCAGTCCTCCTGATAATCCGCCAAGCATTGAACCCGTGAAAAGAGTAATAATATAGGTTTTTAGCGGGTTTACGCCGCTGAGGGAGGCGAGCTGAGGATCTTGATCGAGCGCTCTTAAAGCTCTGCCCTCGTCAGTCTTGGTTAGAAATACCCACAGAACAAACATTGAGACGAACGAAACAAGAGCGCATGCTATTTGAATGACAAATAGGGATATTCCGAATATATTTATGGTTAATGAGTTTATCGGTGTTGGATACTGCTTATGCCTTACCCCAAAGAGAATCATTAGGGCTTCCTGGCTTGCTATAAGTATCGCAACACTCGCCAGAAGGATAGTGTCATATTTAGTGCTGCTTTTGCTTTTCAGTAAACGAACATAAACACCCATCCCTACAAGGGTGCCGACAAAACCTGCAACTAACATTCCGATTATAATTGTGATTACGAGATTGTCTCCAAAAAAAGGAAGGAGAAGAAGACTGCAATAGGCTCCTACCAGAATCATAGCTCCATGGGCGATATGTAGCACTCGGAGTACGCTATAGATAAGTGCCATTCCAATAGCAAATGTGACGTACAATCCCCCAAGCGCCAAACCGTTGACCAGTTGTTGTATCAATGCCGGGTTGCTCCTCAATTTAGAATGGGCTTATGTATTCTAATTCTGTTACTAACTGCGCTAGAACGAATTTGTTTTCTTTGATTGAATAGATTGGAATCGGTTTGAGGCATTCTCCTTGTTCGTATTTTGCTATCGTTCCACCGACACCTTTGAAATCCTTAAGGGCCATTATGCCTTCACGTATCTTGGCAGGGTCGTCTCCGGCCTGTTCGATTATCTGCGCCAACATCTTAATGCAGTCATATGAGGTGTAAGAAGCAGTGGGTCCAGCCGCCTTACCGTACCTAGCCTCATATTTCTCAGCGTACTGACTAGTCAGCGGGTCCTCGAACACCATATATGATAGAACGAATACGCCTCCTCCAAGCTCTCCAACGTCTTTAACGCCATCCAAATACTCGGGAACGCAAGAGGAAGAACCGAACATTATTGGAGTCATTACCTCTAGGCCTCGCGCCTGAGAAGTGAACGGAATTGACATTGAAAAGTCATGAGGGCCAAGAATCACATCTGCTCCCGAAGCCTTAATTTCCGTCAACATTGCAGTATACTCCTTTTCTCCAAATTCAACCAGCTTGTCGTAAACGACTTGGCCTCCAAGCTTCGTGAATACTTCTTTCATAGCTTCTGCATAGGACTCTTCATAAGGATCCACTGTAACTACACAAGCCAACTTCTTTGCTCCAAGAACTGTGTAAGCATAGTAACCCATCGCTTTGCCAGGCGCACGGGCAGTCAAGCCGACCCTGAAGCACCAGCCACCTTTAACTATGTCTTCGTGCCCAGCCCAAGGAACAAGCGCTGGAATATTTTCGCCATCAAAAATCTTACCAGAAGCCAGAGCTAGCTCGCTTCCCTGATTCAAAATTCCAGCGACAACCCCGTCTTCAAAGATAAGTTTTCTACTCACGGTTACTGCTCCCTCGGGTGAGCCCCCATCATCATAGTTGATTAGCTGAATCGGCCTTCCGTTTATTCCGCCTACCATATTTATCTCCTCAACTGCCAACATTGCTCCATTATAGCCATCAAATCCAATCCAAGCCTCCACCCCAGTCATTGAGCCCTCAATACCAATCTTTATAGGCTCTTTAGTTGGCGTTGGCGTCGGGGCGGGCGTTGGTGTAGGTCCCGGCGTTGGTGTAGGTGCCGGTGTAGGTGTTGGAGTGGGACTAGGAGCGGGTCCTGGAAGTGTGGCATAGTAAACGCCGACAATCGCAACTATAAGAATAATGACCACTACGACAGCAGCTTGCATCTTTGTAATTGCTGATTTAGTCAGTCGCACGTTCTCTCTTTTTGTATTACGCAAAGTTCATACCTCCAGAAACCAGAAATATGCGACTGATGCGTATATATGGTTTTGTGTTAGCCACGCGTTTTTATCAATAAGTCAAGTGAGGAGTATTCTAGGACTGTTTTTTTTGACGTGCAATGTGTTTGCGCGCGCTAAAGAGTCCAAGCTTGGACCGACCGAAAACTAAATAAAAACATAATGGTAATTAGAGCTTCTAAAAAGGTGTAGTTTATGCGCAAACCAGATCTCTACAT
>CAYURV010000016.1:0-12401 GCA_964447115.1 uncultured Candidatus Bathyarchaeia archaeon | reverse complement strand
ATTTGAAAGACGGCCCCCTTAGAGTCGACATGCAATCATGGCTGACGAGCCTATTCGATGACCCAATTACATTAGCGTTGATGAAGAACAGCCATTTGACAAGAACACAATCAGAAACATTCCTAATTGACATTCTAGCCGAAAAAATAGGTGGAAGGACAATGATATATGAAAGAAAGGCCAAGTTGAGGCTCTTGAAGTCAGGTGTAAGTCGAGGAGCTTTCAACCGGACACTTGCGCAAGCCCGGAGAAACATAATAAAGTCAATATATACTCTTATACTCTTAGGATATTTGGGAGTCTTCGAGAACCCATGCCTCGACCCATATGTAGAGATCGCGAACAAAATACGGACCTTTACTGAGGCTTACAAGGACGCGTGGAAGAGCAAGAGAGTCGACAGCGAGCACATCAGGGTCATAAGTATGCTACAAAGAGAGATCGAAAGATCTTTAAAGGAACTCTCTGGAGTGAAATCACTTTCTCGGAGGACGTGATGTCACATATCATATTTTCGAAATCCAATGCCGTTTTATGTCTTCAATTCTCACGAGAACGATTAAGTGGACCAGGAATCTAACTACTCCGGGGCAGAAGGACAAAATTTCATGAGTAAATTTCAGTTTGAAAGTGTTTCTTAGACGGAAAGATTTATTACGGGTCTGTGATATTGATATAGTGATCCGTGATGCGTGAGGTGTGATATCACGATCGGGGGAAACATCGCTTATGAATGAGGCAGTTTTGGTAATCTATGTGTTGCTGTCCATCTTCACCAGTTGGGTGATGTTTGTATATTACAAGAGGATTAGACAAGGCTCTAAGGAATATGTGAAGGCAAAGACTGCCCTGAACGAAATGGTTCTAAGCTTTGACAGAGACATTGAGGCCCGAACCCAGGATGCAAGAGAGATTGCGAATAGAAGTGATGCGACGGCACAGAAAAGCCTTGAAGTTGTGGAGCGAATGGGCTCGGAGATCGAGGGCATTAAGGATCAATTAGACGAACTTTCAGGGGTCAATGATACGCTCCGAACCAGTTATGAGGCTCTGAGAAAAAACGTTGACGACTTATCCTCCCAACGAAGCGAGATTCTTGAAAGGATAAGTATGCTTGAGTCATCGAGAGGGGGAGTTGGGATGTCACGGATCACAACGGAGCCTGTCATACCACTAAAAAGAGAGAAGGCCTTGGCTCCCTTGACCCAGACCGAGCTTAGAATACTTGAGCTATTAGCTTCTGAAGGTGAGAAGACGGCCCCCCAAATCAAGGAAAAAATTGGGTTGACAAGGGAACATACTGCGCGTTTAATGAAGAAGCTGTTTGCAGAGGGTTACGTGGAAAGATCAACCGATGGGATGCCTTACCTCTATCGCCTCAAGAGGGAGATGGAGGACCTTCTCGGGGAACGAAATATTAGTGGCTAGACCTGGCGGTTGTTCAATAGTTCTTTCACGTCTCTTGACACCAGCCTGTAAACGACCTTGTTCGAGTTCCTCGATTTGACGAGTGTACCCCTTTCTGCGAGTCTCGACAGGTAGGTCGATATCGTACTAAGGCTAACTGGACCGTTTGTCTCCTTCTCGTAGAGAGACTGGGCTTCCTTCGCCGAAAACCATGCGAGTGGTAAGTGCTTCTCGACAACAAACTGTACTTTGTCAAATTTTGAAAATTCTTGGATGTACTGTGTCTCAGGGCTTACTCCAGGCATACCCCCTAATAGTTCAACCATGTCAAGAACACGCAGTGCGTTCTTTCTTGTCACGCTGCCTTCGAGGCTTATGGTGTAACGGTTTCCAGACTCGTCAAAGACTTCAACCTTCATCTTCCTGACAGGCACTGATGTAGCCACCGGCATCGAATATTGTCCCTTATTTTTGGGGTTCACTAGTTATAAATAATTTGGTGAAGAGTGAAGGATAGAGAGAGCCAAAAGTAGCCCAGATCTAACGAAGATCGCCGTTTTCCATCTCTTTGTTTTAACAGAGTTCACATCATCAGAGCTTAGGGCATTCAAGAAGAAGAACTAGTTGGTTTCCATCTCCAAAGGAAAGGTAGGGGTAAGCGTTTCACATTAAGTAGCACAAGAAAAAAGCAATCTTTTAGGAAGGAGTCCACAAATGAGACAGTGTTACTACAATTTCACTCATACTTCACAAAGGAGAAGATATTATTGAACAGAGATAGAAGCAGACCCCATTCTTTCCAATGGAAATCTAGTATGCATGTATGACATTTAGACCTAACTGGTTTAAGTTAACGGATTCGAAATAAACTTGCTACTAGCGAAATTATGTATGAACATTCCTTTATTTTATATAAAAATTATTACGTATTTGCATTATTCCATTGGAAATGAAGGGGTGTGCTTGTAGTCTTTCCCCTAAAATTTGAGTATTGATCGATTTTTTTGTACGACAGTGCTTATCTGAAAAACGAGATCAAGAGCAAGCGTTCGCGTTTCAAGAGGGTTCTCAATGAATGGACAGAGGGATATCTTGGAATCAGTTTTCGGTAATTTCCTGAGAGCCTCTACGATCTTTAAAGATAGAGAGGCGCTCAGACACGACTATGTGCCCGGCAATCTTCCGCATCGAGAGGAGCATATACGCTGCTTAGGTGAGGTATTGGCTCCTTCTCTAAAAGGCTCACGTTGCTCGAATATCCTAATTTACGGTAAGACAGGTACTGGGAAGACCGCCGTTATGAAGTTCGTTCTGAGCAAACTTGCGCAGAAGGCTCAGGAGCTTGGCTCCCCCGTCAAAGTATGTTTCGTGAATTGTCGACTCGCTGGAACTGAATATCGTGTTTTTTCAAGTTTATGCTCAACTCTTGATGTCAAAGTCCCGTTCACAGGCCTTGCTCTCGGAGAAGTGTTCGATAGGTTCAAGAAAGCCTTGGACAAGAAGGGGGTCCTTATTATTATAGCACTAGATGAGATCGATGCTATAATTAAAAACCGCGGCGACATCCTCCTCTATGAACTTACCAGGATAAACGAGTCCTTACAAACCAGTAAAGTTACTATCTTAGGGATATCAAACGATTTGCGATTTAAAGAGTTACTTGACCCAAGAGTCCTGAGTAGTCTGAGTGATGAGGAGATGGTTTTCAAACCTTATAATGCAGACGAACTTCAAGACATACTTCAAGGTCGTGAACACTTAGCCTTTGAAGACGGCGTCCTTACTGACGGAGCGATTAAGTTATGTGCGGCCTTGGCTGCCGCCGAACATGGGGACGCTCGTCGGGCTTTGGATCTTCTTCGCGTTGCAGGTGAGGTGGCAGAAAGGGCGGTAGACATATGCGTCTCTGAGAATCACGTGCGTATGGCCCAAAAAAGGATTGAATACGACCGGATAGTTGAGACTCTCAAGAGTTTGCCTACACACTCTAAACTTGTCCTACTAAGCGTTTATCTCTTCAGTAAGTCGGATGTCAACAGGTCCATCACTGGCGATATATACAATCTTTACTGTGAACTTTGCCATCAATTAGGCATAACAGCTCTCACTCAGAGAAGGGTTAGCGGTTTGATAAATGAGTTGGATATCATCGGGCTCCTTAATTCGCGCGTTATCAGCCTAGGACGTTACGGCCGAACAAAGAAGACAAGCCTAGGTATTTCCCACAAGGTAATCAAAGAGGTCTTCCTCGAGGATGTAAGGCTAAGTGCAATGGTGGATTATGCTCCGGCATATTTGGCTTCAATTCGCCGATAGCGGTTTCAGACTTTACACGTAGAATTAGAAGCTTACATTGTCCTCGTAAACCTCGACATGAAGTTTATAGGAATCACCTGCAAAGTCTGTAGGTTTACTATAGGCACGATGCCGGGGTTCGGGGTGTGGCCCATCTCTCTTTGATATTCCGTTTGTCTTTGCCAAGCTCCAGAGTTCACGACAAGTATCCCACGGTAGTTGCTATAACTCATCATGTGTACATGTCCTGCCTGGAATATGTCAGGGATATTCTCGATGACTAGATGATCTGTTCTCTCTGAGGCTATAAGGGTCCTTAGACCATAACCCGGCGCCAAATGTCTGCACTGAAGAAGAAATTTCATAGCTTCGTCTGGCGCTTGAAAGCTCATTCTAGGAACGGTCGAGATCACATCATCCAGACTCCGACCATGACACAGAAGCAAGTTTACTCCATGTAAGCTCAACGCTGACGGGTTCCCGAGTAAGTATATCTTTCTGGATTCGTAAAGTGGCTGAGCATACTCTTTTGAGATGGCTGGTTGGGGCAAGGCCCTCCTACATCCATCATGGTTTCCGGGTATAATAGCGACCTCAATGTAGTCGGGGATTTCCTGGATGATTTTTGCTGCTGCTTCGTATTGTCCGTAGATATCTTTTATCTCAAGTTCTCTCATTTGTTCGGGGTAGATTCCCACGCCGTCTACTATGTCCCCTGCTATTACTAAATACTTGATATGGCTCGCTATGTCCCTGAGTTGGGTATCGCCCACCCTACCCTGAAGCCAAAGTATGAACCGCTGAAAAGTTCTTTTCATGAACATCTTACTCCCTACGTGTAAATCTGATATCAGCGCTGCGTAGACAGGAATCGAAGCGACTCTCGCTTTTTTCTGAGGGACATCAGGGAAGATAATATCTTCAGCTACTAGAAAGTTGCCTCTTCCCTTTGTGGCGCAGACACAGACAACTTGGTCCAGCATAAGCCTTTGAGCTTTCTGGAAGACTTCACGGTTCTGAGAGGGGGCAAAGGCTGTTGTATTTGCCTCCAAGTCCTCAACTTGAAGGAAGATTCCACGTTTGGACTCACGTTTTTCGCTGACCATGCATATGATCTTCACTTTAGAATTGCTTGATGCTTTGGATGCTTCCAGTATGGTGGTTGCGTCTCTAGTGTCCATCCTGCTGTTCATTATCTTCCGTAACCTTCTGAAGCGATCCTTAAAATATTCCATATAGTTCTCAAGAGACCCTTCTGTACTTATTTTGTTCGTGGGGTCGCTTAGCACTCTTAAGTCGGATTCTATCTCCTTTGCATAAGGCTTAAAACTCGTCCTACCCGCCTCCGCCGGCAGCGTTGGGGGGCGCTTGGATGGACGGAGTTCCCTCAATTTTCTTTCTATAAGTTCACGGCTTACGAAAAGAGGCTTCTCTGGAAGACTGTCAACCTCCGCCATAACGCTTCTGATCAGGAGGTCTGGCTCTACTTCTTGTAATGCCTCTCTAAAGTATTCGAACGCATCCTTGTCGATTTGATATCCTGCTTCAACTATGAGAGAGACCGCCCTTCGGAGTTCAGTGTCTTGTGACAATGCCCATCCTTCTTACGTAAGGATCAATATGATCCTTCTGCATTCTCCAATTTAACGATTTTTTCTCAATAGTAAAGAATATGACGAGCCTGGAAGATATAATTCTATATTAACCGGTCCCATTCATACTTTCCCAATAACCTTTTATTATGTATATACAAAATTATGCCTTGACGGTGGTCAGATGGAACTGCGTAAAGTCCAAGAGACAAGAGGCGGAACGTTCTTCGTTACCCTCCCCAAGCATTGGGCCGTAAAGAACGGCATAGGCAGAGGCTCAGTGGTTTCGACCTCCATAACTTCTAATGGACGATTAGTTATTGATCCACGTTATAATCTAGAGCCAACTCAGCAGACCGCAACAGTCAAACCGAGTCAACATCTTAGCCGCGAGATCATCGGCAAATACTTGTTAGGATACGATATTATTCGGGTTGAGGCGAAAGACAGGATAACGATGGAGCAAAGAGAAATCATTAAAGACGCTTCTCGCCGACTCATCGGCTTGGAGACCATCGAAGAAGATTACGCAAAGATAGTTATGCAATGCCTGTTAGAGCCTTCTGCATTGTCCCCAGAGAAGATACTTAGACGCGAACATCTGATTGCTTCTGGGATGTACCGTGACGCTATCACAGCACTTATTGAGGGTGACGTTCAACTTGCCAAAAATGTGATGGCTAGAGACAACGAGGTCGATCGACTTTACTTCCTTCTAGTTCGAATCCTAAGAACTGTTGTCCAGAACCCAAGCCTAAGCGAAAAGTTGGAGGTTCAACCGATAGACTGCCTCGATTACCGTCTGACGGCAAGCTTGGTCGAATCCGTGGGGGACCAATCGTCACAGATCGCTGAGTGCGCAGTTCGGTTGAACGGCACAAAGTTGAGCGATGATGTTTCCAAGGCTCTTTCGGAATTTCACCATGTTGTCTACGAGTCCTATACAGATGCTCTTGCTGGTTTTTTGTCACGTAGCATATCAATCGCTGACTCGGTTCGAGACAAGAAAGATATGGTTGAAGGGATGTCACATAAGGTTGAATCATCTTATAACACATTACCCATGGAGACTGCGCAGAACCTCCTGTCTGTGATATCACTTATGACCCGTATCTATGATCACAGCGTGGATATATCGGACCTCACCACGCCTAAGGCCCTATAAACAGCCCCACGAGCTAGGGGTTTACAGGCGATCTCTAGACTTCTTACAAGACTGTATTCCTAGCTGATAGCCTTCGACAACGGAGCTTGGCGCGAAGGTACCGTTCAACCCTTGATGCTAGGCAAAAGAATCCGCGAAAGACTGTAAGCTTTTATATAGCTTCTAACGGTTCTAATGAATCCCTCGGGGACTTGACCCTTTGAAGACGGCTCGAAATTGGGCTCTGTTTACGGTTGTTGTTCTCATCTGGGGCACCAACTGGGCCGTTATGAAGAGTGGACTAAAGGTTGTCGGTCCGTTGAATTTCGTAATGCAAAGGTTCCTTTTTTCTACTCTCGCTTTGTCCCCTCTTCTAGTTTTCCGAAAGCGGGATATCCCTAAAGACAGAAGCACTTGGACAAAGCTTCTGTTCCATGGCATCCTCAATACACTTAGCATGCTCTCGACCAACATTGGGTTAGTGAACGAGCAGTCGGGAATCAGCGCGGTGTTGACTTACACCCAACCATTATTTGTCTTCTGTCTAGCTGTTCCCATTCTTAAGGAAGTGTTGACTAGAGAAAGGTTTTTAGGGGTAACGATAGGTTTCCTTGGGGTCCTGATCCTATACTTCAAAAGAATCCTTTCTGCCTCAATGATCCCATTGCCGCTTGGGTTTCTGCTTCTAGGCGCCTTCCTCTGGGGTATTTCAATTATATATTATAAAAGATTCCTAAGCCATGTAGACCCGATCGTCACGAACGCAGTGCAGTTCATGGCGGGTTTGATACTTCTCTCCCTATTAGCCTCAACCTTTGAAGGGTTATTTATCGCGATTACTGGCACTTACCTCCTTATGCTCCTATACATTTCAGTCATGGCATCTGCTGTAGCATTGACTCTATGGGTGTCTCTGCTCAGAGAGGAGGAAGCTACGGTGATCTCAGCCTCAAGTTTCGTGATCCCGATGGTAGCCTTAGTCTTCGGGTGGATTCTTCTCCAAGAAACCATAGAACTGGAATCAATATTAGGTTTCGCATTGATTTTAGCCGGAACTTACTTGGTCAACAAAAGGGTTCCAAGTTACTCGGTCAAATAGATTCTTACAACTCGGATCTTTTTACTATTCGTTCTCAGGTTTACCTAGCTGGTCTTGGAATGCAACTGTCGTTCGCTGTGTGGTTTGAGATTGAAGTATCTATGGTCTATCTCTGTGATGGCTTGATGACGGTTATGCCTAGAAGATCTCTTTTTCTCCGATCTTTCTGTAGGTCTTTCCCCTTACTTTTACAGTCTGTACGGCGTCTTCCTCAGGCATCTTCTCGACTGTCTTTCGCCTGATGGTTTCCCCACATATGCCGTTTGGCAGCAGGCGTCTATTTGTACATATTGGATAGCTGCAGTTTGCTGGGTTGCACGGTTCATCAGTCCATCGGCACCATACAGTCTTCCCCCTGTATTGAAGAGAATTCTTTCCGCATCGGAATTTTTGGCAATTCGGAAAACACTTCTTCGGTTCAGACAACGTCAACACAACCTAGCTGACAAGATAGTCTAAGAGGTTGTAGAGCCTAATCATTATTCTGTCGATAGGCATAAAGCAAGTTATAAACTTTTCTTGACAGCACTCGCCTAAATATTTTATGAATCTGTCACCTCTACGTCATCCCTATTCACCTGATTGGTTAATCCGCACAACATTTTAAAGTGTCGAACACCACAGTTTTTCCTAAGAGGAGGCCTAGAATCTGGTTTCCCACATCCGCAAAAGAGACGGTAGGATAGTTGAATTCGACCCAGACAAGATCACTCGTGCCATTCACAAGGCTATATTAGCCTCAAAGGTTGGTGATGGAGACTTAGCTGGGAAGTTGTCAACCCAGGTCGTGACTGTTGTCGAAGAGGATTTTAGAGACAGAATTCCAAGTGTTGAGGATGTCCAGAATATTGTCGAAAGAGTCCTTATCAAAAATGGCTACGCTGAAGTCGCCAAGACCTATATTTTATACAGGGAGAAGAGAACCGAGATCAGAGAACGGAAGATGATGTTGGGGGTTACTGACGATCTAAAGCTGTCCCTTAACGCCGTGAGCGTTCTTGAGAGAAGATATCTGCAAAAAGATAACCGAGGAAGAGTGGTTGAGACACCTTCTGAGATGTTCCGAAGGGTAGCCGAAGCAACCGCCGCACCAGCCGTAGTATACTATAAAAGCATAGATCTGAGGAGTCTTGAAGACGAGTTCTACAAGACTATGGCTAACCTTGAATTTCTCCCCAACTCTCCGACGCTTATGAATGCGGGAACAGAGATAGGTCAGCTTTCTGCCTGTTTCGTCCTCCCAGTTGGAGACTCAATCGAGGAGATATTTAACGCCCTAAAGTACATGGCCCTTATCCATAAATCAGGTGGCGGAACAGGGTTCTCCTTCTCGAGCCTCAGGCCTCGCGGCGACGTTGTGAAGTCAACGATGGGTGTAGCCAGTGGTCCCGTGTCCTTTATGAAGATTTTTGACGCAGCCACGGACGTCATCAAACAAGGGGGCAGGAGAAGAGGTGCAAACATGGGGATTCTTCGTGTGGATCATCCAGACATCATTGAATTCATAACGGGCAAGGAGAAAGAGGGGGTCCTTCCGAACTTTAATGTCTCCGTTGGAATTACCGATGAGTTCATGAGGGATGTAGAAGAGGACTCGTATTACAGTTTGGTCAATCCTCGCAACGGCGAGACGGTGAAGCAGCTAAGGGCGAAAGATGTCTTTGATTTGATGGTCACTACGGCTTGGCGTACTGGTGACCCAGGTCTCATCTTCCTCGACGAGATTAACAGGAGAAATCCGACGCCTAACGTTGGAAGGATAGAAAGCACGAATCCATGCGGCGAGGTTCCGCTTTTGCCATACGAGTCGTGCAACTTGGGCTCGATCAACCTCTCGAAGATGACTGGTGACGGCGAGATCGACTGGGATAAACTTGGGAGAACCGTGAGGACGGCGGTTCACTTCTTAGACAACATCATCGACGCTAACAAATACCCATTGCTAGAGATAGAGAAGAGCACAAGGGCAAACAGAAAGATAGGCTTAGGCGTGATGGGCTTCGCTGAGATGTTAGCCCAACTGGGTGTGTCCTACGACTCTGAGAAAGCGGTATCTACCGCCGAGAGGCTCATGGCCTTCATCTCTAAAGAAGCAAGAAAGAAATCCGTGGAACTTGGCGAAGAAAGAGGATCCTTCCCCAACTACGCTGGTAGTATCTGGGAGAAAAGAGGATACAAAGCTATGCGTAATGCAACGGTCACTTCTATCGCTCCTACGGGCACAATAAGCATAATCGCTGGAACCTCAAGCGGGATCGAGCCTCTTTTCGCTGTCGCCTTTGTCCGTAACGTCATGGGAACCCAGCTCTTCGAAGTTAACCCCGTATTCGAGAGGATAGCCAAGGAGAAAGGTTTCTACAGCACTGAACTTGTGACGAAAGTGACAAAGTTTGGGTCGGTCCAAAATATTGATGAAATTCCGAAGGATGTAAGAAGAACGTTTGTGACTGCTCTAGACGTCGCGCCTGAATGGCACGTTAGGATGCAAGCCACCTTCCAGAAATATACAGACAACGCCGTCTCCAAAACGGTCAATCTATCCCCGGAAGCCACGCTAGAGGATGTTAGAAGGATTTTCTTGCTTGCTTACAAGCTCAAATGCAAGGGAATAACAATCTACAGATACGGAAGCAAAAGCGAGCAAGTCCTGACCTTTGGCTCAGTTCAAGCAACCGGCTCAGATGAACCCTACACCGAGGCAAAGTCAGAGTTCGCTGGAGAATGTCCCACGGGAGTCTGCCCATATTGAGACCGTACACCTAAAACAAGAGCAAAGATTGAGGCGAACAGTCGATAGCGAGAAGGACTGGCGGGAAAGTACCAACCCTTCCGATCTATCAGGAGATTTACAGGCATTGGAAGTTAGAAACCTTGGGAGTTAACCTCACGCCTATAATCATCAAGCATATAATTCATCTTGAAGACCTTGCGGGACGAAAGATCGCTGTCGACGCCAATAACTTTCTATATCAGTTTCTGGCTCTCGTCAGAACTCCTAGAGGATTTCCCTTAGAGGCTCCTAACGGCTCAATTACCTCCCATCTTGCTGGGCTCCTCTACCGAACGACACGGTTACTTTCCGAATACAACATGAGACTAGTATTCGTATTCGACGGAAAACCCCCAGAATACAAACAGAGAGAAATAGAGAAGAGACGCCAACTTCGAGAGAAGGTGACCAGAGAATGGCAAGAAGCCCTCAAGGCTGCTGACTACGACAAAGCCTTCTCTAAGGCTGTCATGACGAGCCGGCTTACCCAGCCCATGATACAAGACGCCAAAAAGCTGCTGGAATTGCTTGGGATACCGTACGTTCAGGCTCCAAGCGAAGCTGAGGCACAAGCAGCTTACATGGCGATGAAAGGCGACGTGTGGGCTTCGAGCAGTAAGGACTACGATTCCCTTCTGTTTGGGACCCCTAGGCTCATAAGGTATCTTACGATCTCAGGTAGGGAGTTTCTTCCAAGCAAGATGACTTCAAGGCCCTTGAAGCCGGAATTGATCACGCTTGAGGAGTTTCTGTCAAGAATAGGCATCACCCGCGAACAATTGATTGACGTGGCAATACTGATGGGAACGGATTTTAATGAAGGGATCAAGGGCATCGGCCCAAAAACTGCCCTGAGGCTCATTAGAAGACACGGCGCCATCGAGAGCCTTCAGTATGAGATTAGAGGCAAAGTTGTAACTTACTATGAAGAAGTCAGAAGACTGTTTTTGACACCTAAGGTTGCCAAGGATTATACCACGAATTATGGACGGCTGAGAGAAGATGAGCTCTACACCTTTCTCTGTGACCAAAAGGGTTTCACAAGAGACCGGGTCGAAAAAGCTGTTCAAAGGATAAGAGTTTCACGGGAGAAAACGGAACAATCATCCCTCGGGGAATGGCTAGGAGAACCGAATTAGACTCGGGAAGCACCTTTTCGAATATTCTAGGCAGTTCAGTTGACAGAAGGCTTACAGAGCAAAGTTATCCGCTGAGCTAAGGAAACCTTTCACTCGGTCTCGCCTTCAGTTTCAGAAGTCTCTCCCACAATCTCTGCTTCAGCAAACCGGCGGCTTATTCTTGTTATCTTGACCCTTAGGTGATCGCCTGGCTTTGCGTTTGGGATGAAAGTGACTAACCCTTTGATTCTAGCAATGCCTTCGCCTCTGCGGCTTAGTTCCTGGACCTCTACGTCATATTCGCTTCCTATCTCCACAGGCTTCGGTAGGAAGCTTCTGCCTCGATCTCTGTCGAAACCTCTTCTTTCCCTTCTTTCCATCTTTTCACCTCTCCTTCATGGCTCATATCCGCAAAATACCACACTTATACTCACGTCAGATCTCAAAATCACAGGACGGTTAGCCTACCATATCTGCCTACGTTCAGCTGGACTTCTCCTCGGAACGATCTCGTGTAGCCATTCTGGACCTGGACCCTGTCATTGATATTTACTTGATCAATCTGCTCGTTCCATAAGACCAGTTTTATTGTGCCAGTCCCGTCACTTATCGTAGCTTCGGCCACCCTGTAAGTCTCGTCGCTGGTTCTTGACCGTACCTCTCTTGTTTCAGATATCTCTGAAACCTCTGCAACAAGGTCTACCCTTCTCATACCGTCTCTAAGTTCCGCGATCTTCAACCATTCTCCTCCTATCTCTTTTCTCTCCGCGGACGTTAACCTCTTGCTCTAGGCTTTAGCGTTGTAGTGGGGACTCGCAACCTTTAGGCATCGTCGGTCTCCGTTCACATAAATTCTGCCAGAAAATAGCGATGAGAATTGAAGTCTGCTCTGTCTGATCATCTTTCCTTTGCTTTCCCGGTTTCCGATAGAGCTTTTCGGTATCTCTCCTTTCGTCCCGCGCCGCGGAAACTAACA